>QJYE01000011.1 GCA_003235785.1 Nitrospirota bacterium | reverse complement strand
GCAATTTCCATACAACGAGTGTTATCCGTTTGAGACGTTTTTTCCTGGATATTCGTCAAAGTCCGTTCGTGGCCGGATTCAAATCCAACAAGAATCCAGCGAAATCCTGCTCGATACATAACTTCTGCTTGTTGGTCGGTAAAGAGCCCGGCCTTAATGAATCCCCGAAGGCGAAACTCTACCCCAAGGGCCTCCTGGGCTTTGGCAATCAGGTTCATTAATTCTACGAACTTGGGGTTTACATTCAGTTCATCGTCATAGAACATGAGCCCCTTGATCACGTAGTTTCGTATAAGTGCACAACCTGCTCGATGTTTTCTACGCCGGACAGATCTAATATGTCTACGGCGACTCCTGTGTTTTCCGGCATAGCGGCGATTTTCAAGAATCCAAGGGTCATAAGGACCTATTCATCTAAAAGAACAATGAATTGTGGAATGATGAGGCAGATAGATCAAATCATCTTTTTAACTCCTTAGAGTACCAGGCTAAGGTTTTCTTGGATTGAAAAAAGTTGCCCAAGGAGGGTGACTTATTCAAAGGATTGTTTTGAAATACGCGATGGTTTTTTGTAAGCCTTCTTCAAGGGAGATCGCAGGTTCCCAGTTCAGCAAGGTTTTGGCCTTGTCGATATTGGGCCGGCGAAATTTTGGATCATCAATAGGAAGCGGAAGACATTCAATGTGGCTTGTTGATTCAGTCTGTTTCAAAATCATTGTGGCAATGTCTAATATGGTTCTTTCACCTGGATTGCCGATGTTGACGGGGTTATGGACGGACTCATGGTTGGTTGATACACGACCAAATTGCACATCACATTGAAATTGCTTGTCTGTACGTTGGTTATGCGGTTCAGCAAGGAGAAGATTAATAACACCGTGTACAAGGTCGTCAACATAACAAAAGCTTCGGGATTGTGAGCCATCGCCATAGACGGTGATGGGCTTATTCTGTAAGGCTTGCACAATGAAATTTGAGACGACTCGTCCATCATTTGGCCTCATGCGAGGCCCATAGGTGTTGAAAATTCTGACAATCCTCGTGTCGAGGCCATGGACGCGATGATAGGCCATTGTCATGGCTTCACCAAACCGTTTGGCTTCGTCATAGACTCCACGTGGGCTAATGGGATTCACATTCCCCCAGTATGTTTCGGGTTGGGGGTTGACCAGAGGGTCGCCGTAGACTTCTGATGTGCTGGCCAAGAGAAAGCGTGCCTGCTTGGCTTTGGCCAGTCCCAAAGCCTTATGCGTTCCTTGAGATCCGACTTTTAATGTGGCAATGGGAAATTCTAAATAGTCCTGTGGGCTTGCTGGTGAAGCAAAATGCATCACCGCGTCAAGCGAGCCTTCAATGTGCAGGAAGTTACAGACGTCATATTCCAGGAAGGAAAAGTTGTGGTGGCCAAGTAGAGGACTAATGTTTCCAGGCTTTCCTGTGATGAAATTATCAAGGCCAATAACCTGATGACCCTCTTTGAGCAGGGCTTCGCATAAATGGCTTCCCAGAAAGCCAGCCCCTCCTGTAATTAGTATCCGCATATCCCCTGCTTGGAGTTATTCAAGTTGTCATGATACAGACGTTGACTCATCGAGTTTGAAAATACTGTTCCCTGCCAATAAAGATTCATAAGAGTATCAAACCTTAAAAATGTTGGCTGTATAAATAGCCTGAATGATCTTTGAAGGTGAGAAAGGAATAGAGGCAAGGTGTATCCATTCACTGAAGTCTTTTTGAATTTATCCCAAAAGGACTTTTAGGTATTGGCTGGAAATTTTATCAATGGCGAAATCTGCTGCTCGTAAAAGTAAGTCGTTTCGATTTGGTGGATGATCCAGCATGTGGTGAATAGCTTGAGCCAAGGCTTGACTGTCCCCCATGGGAACCAGAGCGCCATATTTCCCCTTTTCTAAAATTTCAGAGGGTCCGCTAGGACAGTCCGTGCTCACAATGGGGCAAGCACAGGCAAGGGCTTCAATGAGAACATTTGGCAACCCCTCATAGATTGACGAGAGCACCAGCATGGATGCCTTACCCATGAATGCATAAGGATTATCCGAAAATCCAGGCATCCAGACATCTTTGTCAATGCCTAAGGTTTGAGCCAACGTCGTGAGCTCGGACCGTTGTCTTCCTTCACCGATGATCACCAGGTGAGCCGGACGGCCCTGGCGAACGTAAGAAAAGGCCTTCATTAATGTTGAGAAATCCTTCTGTGGCACCAAGCGACCTACACCTAAGATTATTGGAATAGATCGCTCATTTTTGAACCAGGGGTGGTTGATGGGTTCTTCGCTCTTTTCTCTGATTTTATGAGTCAAAAGTGGGTTGTATATGGTGGTAATTTTTTGAGGTGGGAGACCGGAATGAAGAACCAGTTCCTCTTTAACGCCATTGGATACCGTGATGATTCCTCCTGCCTTAGGGTATTCATGAGCCAGGACAGGTAGGATGAAACGCCAGCGCCACTTTTTAGATCTCTTGATAATATCGACCAGGGTCGTGCGTTCGCTAATGACGACCCGATGGGATCCCTTGGCCAGTTGAGTAGCCCAAAGCGCGACTAAATTGGTATGAGTTTTTGCGGCAAGAAGAACGTTGGGTTTTTCTTGTCTCAGATATTGAATCAAGTCAGGAAGAGCGCCCAGTGATTTTGGCGGTTTGAGCGAAAAAAGAATGGGCAGAGTTAGGACTCGGATTGCCCCGAAGTTTCTTAGAATTAACAAAAGTCGTGATACCCAAAGCGGGCGGGATTTCAGTTCTAGAACTCTTATCTGGGATGGGAGTTGGCCCATAAATTCTCCCTGACTTCTGCAAAGAAGGAGATCGACGGTATGCCCGCTGTCGACGAATGAATGAGCAAGTTGTAACATGACACGGGCTACTCCTCCTGCGGTAAGAGAAGGAAGGAAGATGGCTATTTTCTTCTGTGGAGGGGAATCAGATGCCATGATCATACATTGCGGATGCGCAAAACCTGTTTAAGCGTAACGTCGGTCTCTCAAAACTCTGTCTGAAGGTTAATAGTGTTTTGAAAGTAATTTTCTAGTCAAGGAAGAAAAAAGCAAGAATTGTATCCAGCCTATTCTCAAACGTTTTCTGGCCCTCCAGCAGGTATGAGCCCATTTATTAAAAAGAATTTTGGAAAAAATATGAGGGTCATAATACCTGGCTGATTGGTTCGCATGTAATAATCGAAGGAGCCAGTCTTCTGCCCATTGCATATATGAGGCATCTGGGGTGAACTGCATTTTTCGCATTCGGGAGAGCATCAAATGCGGATCAAGATCTTCTGGAGAGAAAGAAACACCCAAATGGTGGAGTTGGGTGCTGACAATTGCGCGTTTTTTGGCGTCTCCTAAATCTATGGTGAGTGCCGTGATCTGTTGAGGATGGATTCTTCCCAGAACAAGACATTCCGGGATATTGGCCATCTTAAATTGAGAAGAAAGGCGCACATGTAAATCATAATCTTGACAGCGAGGAAAATCATTGCGATACCCGAACTTGCGAAGGATTTCTGTTCTTCCCATGATGGTTCGGTTGCTCATGCAGCAGCGGAACAGGAGTTCCGCTTTTATTTCATCCGGGTGAGCGGGTTGTCGTTTAATTTTTTGTAGCGGAATGCCCTGCTCATTCATCATTCGGCACCAACTGCCTATCTGGACACAATCGGGATGAGCATCCAAGTAGGCAACTTGTTTTTGGAGTCTATCCGGACTGGCCCGGTCATCACTGTCCAGGAGCGCAATGTATTCGCCTCGTGCCAGTTCGAGACCGCGATTCCGGGTTCGAGGTATTCCTAAATTTGTTTCATTGTGAACAATACGGATCCTGGGATCATGAAAAGATCGCATGACCTCAACACTTTGGTCGGTCGATCCGTCATCAATGAGCAGAATGTCAAAATCCTGAAAATCTTGGGCTAAAATACTTTGAACAGCATCTCCAATATACTGTTCCCGGTTATGAACAGGAATGAAGACGGTAACTTTTGGGTTTTGAGGAGATGCCATGAATTGGGATGCAGCGACTTATCAAAAAATCATGCGGCAGTCAGCGATATTGGGTCTATCACTTCTTGGCATAGGAAGGAACGGGTTTTAGGGGTCAAACTAGCTCCCTTTTGCTCTATACACGAACAATATGAAAATTTATTGGAAATCCGATTTTTTTGCCTGGGGAAATTCAGATGCACAATTTTCGTCTGCCGGGTGCGACCATTATAATACCATGGCAATCCAAAGGGAAACGATCGGGATGAGGTTCAAGAGCTTCTGGCGGATGTCCAGCTTGTTCCGTGGCATTCGCGATAGTCTTTTTGGCAATCGAGCGATTCTGCAGATAGTTCCCGGCTTGCAATCTGGCGGAATAACAATTGAAACCGGATTATTTCACCAGATTAGGAGATGACTGAAAAAAGACGATGAATCCACAAGAAAGCCCGAATCCAGGTCCAATTGGTGTTTTGAAATATTTTCCTCAACCACTGTCCTTGAATGTTGGGGGAACATTGTCAAGCAATATCCAGCTCCATGACTCATGCCTTGTTTGGAGAGAAAGGAAAAAGACGATGAAGGGTAAACGAATAGATTGCGAGTTGTGGAATCACAGCGCATTCCTCGCGGTGAAGCTATGGGCATGATCAACCCCTTTGGGTTTTCCACTAGACAACGCTCACCATTTTGGTGGAAACGCCTGGGCTATTGGATGTCCCGGGTTGGTGGAACGAGACTACAAAAGGCCAAGAGTCTTCATTTTGTGTCAATCAATGGGCAGCAATTTAAGCGCTTGGTTCTTTGTGATTCTTACCTGGCTTTTGAAATTGAACGGAATCTCGAGTGCTTCCGGGGCGTCGGGATTTTTCCGAATATTGTCATTCGTTATGAGCGGGAAATATGGGTGGAGTTTGTTGAAGGGCTCCCCATCAAAGAGATTGATGAGCCGCTGGTTGGGAAAATGGCCAATTTTTATGGTCACTTGTACTCTGAAGCTCCTCGGTTAGTGGAAACGAATACAACAATTTTCCCGGATCGTCTGGATCGAGATCTGCATTTTCTCAATCAGATTGGAATCGTTTCGGATGGATTGCTCGGAGAGCTCAGAAAATCCGTGGACATTCTGCGCCCCAACCACTGTTGGATCGGATTTGACTACACCGACCCCGTCCGTAAGAATTTCGTTCTCAACCCCAAGACCCAGTTGCTTTGTGCCGTGGATGTGGAAGGCCTGGTTAGCGAGTATCTTATAGGCATGGGCGCTGCTAAGGCCTTGGTCCGGTGGCTCAATCCTTTCAAGGAGGAATTTCTCCGATTAACAGCTGTGAATGGTGCCCCGGATTTTCAAGCCTATTATGGATTTGTCGAATTGTGTTTTCTTGCTCAGTGGATGAAACGGGCATTTTTTGAGAGAGATTGGAAAGCGATAAAGCCAGCCTATTTTGAAGAATATCGAAGACTGTAGGCAGTAAGGAAATGGGGGTGGGAAGTGTGAAAAATTAATACCCCTTACGGCTTTTTCCGAAGACTCGCTGGATCCGGTCAAGTAGGGAGAAGCGGTTAATCACGACAATGAACACCTTTCGCATGTGCCCTTCCGGGCATTGAACGGGGCGGACCCCATGCCAGGATTTATCCAATCGTTGAAATAACAGGCTGAAATTTCCAATTGCTGTTGAAGCCAATGATTCTGGGAAATCCTCGAAACGGGGAGCACTTTTCCGGCTAAAACGTCCATGATCGTCTAAAATAACGGTTTCCCCGCCCCAGGCAGGATCCCAATCCTCTTTCGTGTTGAAATAAAAAATATGAGATCCGAGCTTATGTTTGGCGTCACAATGCGGTGAGACGGAGCAGCCGCTCGGGGTATAGTGCCAATGAAAGTGCAAATCTAGAGAACGAACGCCGAGTAGTTGGCACAAAAAATTTTGGTATTTCTGCCCGCGAAGTTCCGCAATGAATGTCTTCCACGCTGGTGCCAGGGGAAGGTCATCGTGGTATTCAAGGGTAAAACGATCATGACTTTGTTGGCCATGGGCTCTTGTGACTCCAAACCGTTGTTGAAACATGGAGACATCGGGAAGCGTGGCAAGGAGTTGTTTGTGTCCTTCTTTTGTCAATAGGCCTTCAGGATTTATCCAGGGATAAGGCTTTTTCTGTTGAAATTGCTGTGGCTCAATAGCCGACAGGCGTGTGAAGTCTAAATAGGTCATTCCTGTTTCCTAGCGTGAGATACGTTGAATCCAATTCCCCAATATTTTTTGAGCGAAGTGACTGATTGTGGAGTCTTGCCGAAGGCTATTTCGGCTAATGGGAACGAGTGCATCATTCAGTTGATACAGAATTGGGTCGGCGGTGCGGATCCTGATGTTTGCGATGTCAGCGTCACTAATGTTTTCCAGGTGCTTCATTAACCCCCGGAGACTATTATGATGCGCCACAATAAGAATATCCTTGCCACGGGTAAGTTCGGGTATAATGATATCGTGCCAAAAGGGGAGAAAGCGCGCAAGTGTGTCTTTGAGACTTTCTCCTTGAGGAAGGTCGGTTGGCGAGAGGTGAGCATAGAGTGGATCATTGCCTGGGAAGCGGGTATCGGTGACCTCAAGAGGTGGGGGCGGGGCGTCAAAATCTCTTTGCCAAGCCAAGACCTGTTTCGCCCCATATTTTTTTGTCGCTTCCCACCACGTTAAGCCCTGAAGTGCCCCATAGTGCCGTTCATTCAAACGCCAATCTTTCTGTATAGGGACATGTGATAAATTCATGGTATCCAGTACAAGGCGAAGCGTTTCAATGGCACGATTCAGGTAGGAAGTAAAGCAAAGATCAACGTTTACGCCGCGGGCACTGAGAAGTTGGCCTGCATGCTTGGCTTCTGCAATACCGCTTGGGCTTAATTCTACATCCGTCCACCCAGTGAACCGTTTCTCTTTATTCCAAATGCTTTTTCCGTGTCGAAGGATGGTGAGTGTGCTCATGATTTATGACCGAGACAGGGAGGGAACACTCTCTTTAAGCGACGTGTAAGCCCATCTATGGGGTCGCCTTTTTGATGGCTGGATGTCAATGAATAGATCACTTCCTCTTGGGGGTGGTTGAGCGTCTTCAATGTGAAGCGATGGTAGCCAAAAGATCATGCTTAAATATTGTGATGGTGAATTTCAGGGTATGCCTGATTAATTGGGTCGTCGATCGGAAGGCAGCATTTTCCACATTTGAAATATCCCGTCAATCAATCAGGAATGGTAACATTTCTTTTTGGTGCTCACAATAAAACGGGTTA
>QJYE01000013.1 GCA_003235785.1 Nitrospirota bacterium | reverse complement strand
CTGCTCAGGGCGAACGGATTCTTCACCACTTGGGTGAATGCGTCAAACACCGTTCGTGCTGAGCCGTAAGCTTGCCGAATGGTCGAAGCATGAGCGGTGTTTCACCACAGCAACTGCCGTTTTTAGGTTGAATCGAATGCCAGATGAAGGAATCTTCGGTAGTCGAAAATATTGAACCAAGGCCGTAGTGGTTGGTAGCTAGCGTCGTGGGCAGGAGGAATGGTTACTTGTTGGCAATTACATATCGGAGAGGTCGCGTAAGATTTTCTTCGCCAGGAATTCATTAATTTCCCGGTGGCGAGGTATTGGCTGCGTCATGCCCGTTTTAGGATTGTGGTATAGGTCATGCTTGTTGCCGTGGCGGATCAAAACGCATCCCAAGCGCTCAATTTTATCGATGAGATCCTTTCGCTTCATCCGACCTCGATTTCTTCAACTTTCTTAATGCCTGGAAGATCACCAGTGCTGAATTCTCTGTATAAATCTAGAAGGTGTTCTTTGAGGTCTTCAAGGTTTTCTCCTTGGGTCCAATGTTCGGGATAATCATTAAGGTAGCCGAGATACTTCCCATCTGATTCTTTCCAATACGTGATTTTTTGTTTCATGTATTTGTCTCTCCTTTCATCTGTCAACTATCAGGTATCTTGCGAACGCCCTCCGCAGGATAGTCACATTAATGGGAAATTCAATCCAGAAGTGCTCTTTTTAAATTAGGATGTCAATATGGTCTTTTTGACTAACTGTCGTTTCATGACATGAATGGAGAAATTCTATAGTTTCAAAATCTAATAATATAGCACCCTGCAGTATATTCCCGGTCGTTCTCTCCGTTAGAGCCTAGAAAAGTGGACATTTCCCTTTTACTTCCAAGATGGCTGGTATCGTAAAGTCGGCCCATGGTTGCTATATTTGGTGCAAATTACAGGGCTGTGTGGAGGCGGCATGGCCATGAACTTTAACGAGAATTTTGCCCCTCTGACGGACCTGATAATGAATCCCGGTTGTGTGGTGAAAACACGCGACCAAGAGTCCTGGCCAGTGCTGCTCACGAGCCTGGGACGAATTGTCGCTAATGTAGGGCAGAGCGTAGCGTGCCCAACACTTCACTAATTGGGTGAATGCGTCAAACACCGTTCGTGCTGAGCCCTAAGCTTGCCGAAGGGTCGAAGCATGAGCGGTATTTCAGCACAGGATGCGTTGGGGCAGATCAAGGCCTTTCGGAATCACGGCGACAAAAGAGAGGGAAAGCCGTGTGGCAGCGGCGCTTTTGGGAACACACCATTCAAGATGAAGAAGATTGGCGAAGGCACATGGATTACATCCATTACAACCCCGTTAAACATGGGTATGTGGACTCGCCGAAGGATTGGCCCTACAGTTCCTTTCACCAATGCGTTCAATTGGGGTGGTTTACCGCAGAGTGGAGCACGAGCGAACCCGCCTTGCTTGTGGGTGCCCATTATGAATAGATGATCGTTGGGCAAGGGTGCCATTGGTGCATGTTGGGCATGCTGGGCTTTGCCCAACCTACCAACTACTATGAGGCCCTGGTGAAAGGAATGTATGCTGTGGTATTTGTCAGGCAAGAATAATGGATATTCAACATAGATAATACGGTTAGAGTATGATGATGACAAGAAAGACGTGGTTGGATGCACCACAACATTATTGTCGTGCTGAGCAACGCGAAGCATCTGGCTGAGCCCCTTGGGGCCGTTTTCAGCGAGATCCCTGCCACAGCCACGCAGGGATGACGGACAGGGGCGTGATGCCCACTGTCAATCCGCAGGGATGACGACTAGTGTGCTCTCCTATTAAATGACATGGTCAATTTATGTTTAACAAGCATTTTTCTTTTTTAGCAATTCGGGTGGCGCCTTTGAGATTTTCACCATATGCAGTGAGAGGAATCGCATGACTATTTTCCTTCCTCGGCTGTTCATTGTCATCGGGTTGTTGTTTCTTGGTGAATCTGTGTTTGCCAATGAAGAAGTCCCGAAGGAGAACCCTCTTCCCCAACGTGAGACCCCTCTCCCTCAAATCGAGGGATATGCGGATTGGAAATTTACCGACTCCCTTGAAACATTACAGAGCGATGAGCGTTTGACATTTATAAAAGCAGGCGAGGAGAAATGTGTATTTGGGAAGGAAGAAAAGCGAGATATGGCCACATGGCCTGATTGCTTTTACCAGACCATCAATATCTTCCAGGAACCGGCC
>QJYE01000487.1 GCA_003235785.1 Nitrospirota bacterium | reverse complement strand
ACGTTTATTTGGCCAAAGTCCGGATATAGTGAATCAGTTGCCAAATTTGATTGTCAGACATTCCTAAAAAGGCCATCATTCCAGTGCCGGGCGATCCATTTTTGATAATCCAGAATAACTGACCATCAGAAATATCCTTCATCGTTTCCCCACAGGTGAAATTCCGTGGACGAGGATTTAATGCCGCCCCCATGGGTCCCTCTCCGTCGCCTTTCGTGCCATGACAATTCATGCAGGCAAGAGGTATGGCCGTTTGCTGAAATAACGTTTCTCCGGCCTTAATGTTTTCCTGATTCACCGGCAAGGGGTTTTGCATTTGCCGAAATTTAACGGGAGCCCCTTTCGTGTTGCGCGGCTGCGGGCAGACACCGGAAGGCCCGGCTCCTCCAGTAGCTTGTGTCGCCTCAGCCCCACCCTTAAAAGTGGCTTTCAGATAGGCGATCACATCAGCCACGCCCTGTTGCCCGATCGTGAGTCCCCAATAGGGCATGCTCGTGGATTTCCCCACACTTCGTCCACCGTGGGTAATCACATTGTAGAGATACTCCATCGGGAGTTTTTCAAAAGGAATATTGGCATGCACAGCCGGTTTTGGACTCAATCCCGAGGCAGCAGGCCCATCGCCTTTCCCTTCTGCGCCATGACATTGGGAGCAATATTCTTTATAGACCACAGCTCCTCGGTCCACACTGGCTTTGGCAAACTCCGGGCTGGTCCATGGCTCATAAAACTTGAAATCTTTGACCCCGAGCGTCATCAAGTAGCCAATGACACTGCGTAGTTGAGGTTCGGTCGCATCGGCTAAAAATTCTCCGCTATGGGGCGTAAAGTCCTGAGGATTGATCCCGAAACGAAAGAGCCAATCGGCGTTATAGCGGTTTCCCGAATCAGCCAAATTGGCGCTTTGAGGGCCGCCAACGAGTTGCCCGTTTTCTTCAATCGTATGGCAGCCGATACAGGCATGTTCTTTATAAATGAACGCCCCGTCACTCGCGTCCTTCTTAGTGACCTTAGTGACATCAAACGCGCCGACGGTGACGCGTGAATCTTTCAGATTCTTTTCAAAATAATCGGCAATACCATTGGCTTGTTCCTCGGTCACCGTCATGTGGACCACAGGTTCTTGACTCTGATCCCACCGATAATTCTTGGCATACAATAGGGGTTCCTTCCCAGTGAGCCAACGGATGAGCCAATCCCGCTGATACTTACTCCCACCCCACATGAGGTCTGGAGCTTTCAGATTAAACCGGCTTTCGCCTTCACCTTTGATCTTGTGGCATGTGGAGCAGACATTCTCGATCATCATTTCGGCCTGTTGTTGGTCTGCTGCCCACAGGGGTATTCCGGTAGAGCACAAGAGAAGGACGCTGCTTAGACCTATTCCAACATATGTGAATAATTTATTGATTATTGATGATGATGCGACAGACATGATTTCGGCCTCCCTGTGATCGAGAAATTCGCTGTTGGTATTTTTTATATGTTCACGACGTGTCATGAGTTCTTTACCTTTACATCTTAAGTCATGGCATTTTTCCTGAGAAACCATAAGGAAAATAAGAAAGCGGAATTTTGTTCATCATGGGGAGGGAACCTCGCTCTGAGGAAGAAAATAGTCGACTTTGGTCAGTTCGACGATGGGAAGAATCATGCCCTCGCCTTCTTTTGTCGTTGAAAAATCATACATGACAGATTCTTCAGGTATCAGCTTCCCACGGTACAGGATTATGATCGCCACTTCCTCTTTGCCTGCGCGTTTCTTCTTTAAGGCTTCGAATAGCTTGGGTGGAAGCATGGCTGTCATTTCCACCGGTTCATTGGCAAGCTTGAAACGGACAATCCCCCACGACGTTTGAATCTGCCTTGGGCCAATAGACACCCCAAATCCAGCTTTCCCATCCCGTACACTGGTCAGAAATCCATCCCAGAGAAAGGCGATGGGTTGTGTGAGGTTCGGGTTGTCGATTCGGAGTGCGTCACGTTTTTCCGACTCATCAAATAGTCGATCATACCGTTCATCCACGTTATTTCCAAACAGATATTTCCAATCCGGGGGATGCCCTTCCAACTTTGTCAGGAATTGCTCGGTGGTCTTGGGCTCGTCGAGAAATATCACCCCTGAAGGGATAATCGTGTGTATGGGCGCCTCTAGCACGATTAAGGGCCGAATCCCTTCAGGTGCATCTTGTGCATACGCCACCGGAACAAACCAGGCATAT
>QJYE01000296.1 GCA_003235785.1 Nitrospirota bacterium | reverse complement strand
CCACAACCCTCGATACATTTGGAGACGATACCGGGCAATTTAAGGCTTCGTCAGTCATGTCATTTTCTCCAGTCTTATTTGCCTCGGTCGCTGAGGGCGGATCACAAGAATTTAATCTGCAACCAGCGTTTGTGGTTGGGTTTTTGCGTGATTTAATCAATATTGGCATAGGCTTCAATTTGGCAGGACAAAACCAGGGGGAAGTATTCCTCTTAATGGGACTGGGGGCGGGCTTTAAGTTCTAACCATCTAAGACTAAGGGCTTTTTCAGTCTGTTTGGCGGTTAGGCAGATGGACCTGACCGACGCGCAGGCTTCGTCAGCATCTGAGGTTCCACGTTCACGACGTCGGACAACTTTTCAAGACCCGAAAGGTTGGTGAGTGCTGAAGCGACGTCTTTGGATTGGTGACAAACCCACGCGGTCTGAGGAGCATAGAGCGGAATGTCAGTGATGGTGTATCCAGTTGAAGCCAAAGCTTGATTTTGCGATTCCGCTTTCATTCCTTCTTTAAATCGGACAAAAATACGTCCAGTGGGGACAGCAAAAGGGCCATCCGGTTCGAGGGAATACACAGGCGTGATAGCCATGGATTTGGTCTGCATCAATTCTTGGTCTGGCATTCCCTGACAGACTGCGATCGATTGGTCATAAAAACGTAGAAGGACAGACTCTGTCAGCTGAACAGGGAGTGGGCCATGAATCGCAAAGTGCTCAGGCACCTGATGGTACAACAAGTGAGGTCGCTCCGAGCTGGCGTGAATGCGTTCAGGGAATTTCGAAAAGGGGTGCAATTTTTCCATCATTGTGCCATTCTAGCTGACAAAAATTGAATAACAAACCACAGAAATTATTCACGACAGGAGGTCATGTATGTACGCTGTGCAGTTTGGAGGAAAACGGGGAAAACGTGTAAATCTCATGGTCAGTAAGGATCTGGTTGCGGTCCGCACCCACAGTCGGCAAACGGTGAATGCCACCTCCCTCTCGCGTGATGCCCGAACACTCGTGGGCCAGTTTGAGTCCGTTCTGACGTTTCCAGCGGCCGGCGTGGAGGTCCTGCGACCAACCGCCACACGCCCGTCCCGTGGGTTACGGGACCGTACACGAACTTTGCTGAAACGAGAGCGTGATGTTCGCTTCGCCGGGCGCGTGCTGTGTGATCCCAAGTCGGGCGCCCCGGTTCTCTACACAGAAAATTTTTTCGTGAAATTTGAAGACGATCGCAGTGCGACTTCGTGCAAGAAAATTCTGAAACAATATCAACTGAGCGTAAAACGGGAACTGGAGTATGCACGCAACGCCTATTTTGTGGAAGCCCAAGAGGGGACGGGACTCCAGATCTTCGAATCGGCGGCTCAGCTTCTGGCCCAGGAGCATGTGGAGTTCTGCCATCCCGAGCTTGTGCGGCAGGTGGGACGACGGACGGCCTTTGCCCAGCAATGGCATTTGAAGACCACGACAATAAATGGAACCCAAATTAACGCGCACAGCCATGTTGAGGACGCGTGGGCATTGAGTCAGGGTGAGGGAACGGTTATTGCGGTGATTGATGATGGCGTGGATCTCGATCATGAGGAATTTATGAGTTCCAATAAAATCGTGGCACCTCGTGATGCAACCTTTAAGACGAACAATCCACGCCCGGGCAGCGGGGATAATCATGGGACCGCCTGCGCCGGAGTGGCCTGTGCGGATGGGGTCCATGGAGCATCGGGCGTGGCCCCGAAAGCCCAACTCATGCCGATACGCCTGGTTTCCGACCTGGGATCGCAGGAAGAAGCTGACTCTATTTTCTGGGCAGCCCAGCATGGAGCTGACGTCATTTCCTGCAGTTGGGGCCCATACGATGGAGAATGGTGGAATCCGGCGGACCCCCTGCACCATCAAGTGGCGCCTCTCCCCGATTCAACTCGGCTGGCTATTGATTGGGCCATCCAAAATGGGCGCAATGGTAAGGGGTGCGTAATGACCTGGGCAGCCGGGAACGGGAACGAAAGTGTCGATAGTTCGTTCCCGAGCAATGACGGGAATCCGTCGAAAACCCTGGGGATCTGGACGACGGACAGGTCAGGTGCTCCCGGCTATAACCCTGGTCAATCCAGTAAGGGTGATGTGCCCGGGCACTACACGAATTCTTTTGGTGGGACATCCAGCGCCTGTCCCGGTGCGGCTGGCGTCGCCGCCCTGGTGATTGCCCGAAACCCATCCCTTCGATGGGATGAAGTGAAGGACATTTTGAAGCGCTCATGCGATCAAATCGACCGAAATGGTGGCCAGTATGACAGTTCAGGACACAGTCCATTCTATGGGTTTGGACGCCTGAACGCGTTGACGGCCGTGAATCTGGCTGTCCCGTCACAACCAGCCTACAAAGCCGTGCATACTGCGGTCCAGGATGTCGCTATCGAAGACCTCAAGACATCAAAAATTACGGTTGCGGTAGGAGACACCAAGAAAATCAAGGGCATAACCGTGGCCGTGGACATTGAACATACCTACATTGGAGATTTGATTGTCATGTTGGTTGCGCCGACGCAGATGGGAGTTGCGCCCATTACACTTCATGATGGTGCAGGTGGTGGCACTCATAACTTGAAAACCTCATTCGATGTGATCAGCGTGCCCAACCTTTCAACGGTGGTAGGCAAAAATCCCGAGGGTACCTGGACCCTCCAAGTAGAGGACAAGGCCAAGCAAGATACCGGCAAGATCATCAGCTTTTCAGTTCAGTTGAGTTTCTGATCCTTCGTGGATGTAGGGATTTTCGTCTTTGCGAGGAAGGGAAAATCTTATCGGGTGCGGGATACGGTTTGGCTTTTACCTACGGACAGAGGAGGAGGTGTGTGATCCCCCAAAATCAGATATGAGGGTAGACGGTCTTAAAAATTTCTGATCGGACCATTTTCGAAGATCAAGAAAAGGGAAAACACTATGAAAAATCTTATTCTCTGTGCGGATGGAACAGGAAACCTTGGAGGAACGACACCTGATTCCAATGTCTACCGAACCTATCACCTGATTGATAGGCATGATCCTTCTCAGGCCCAAATGGTCTATTACGATAATGGGGTGGGGACTGCAACCAATACCTATTGGCGAGCGTTCACGGGAGCATTTGGCTTTGGCTTTAAACGGAATGTGTTGGAGCTGTATGAGTTTCTCGCCAGGAATTATGATCCCGGCGACAAGGTCTTTCTCTTTGGCTTCAGTCGGGGCGCTGCTCAAGTTCGCGCTTTATCCGGGATGATTGCGGCGGTTGGGTTGGTTGATGGCCGGACATTGGATCAGCGCACGTTAAAAGAAAAAATTGCAGAGGGCTACTCACATTATAAGCATAAAACCCCCGGGGTCCTCTTTCAAAGCCATGGCGCGATAGAGCTGACCTTCATCGGAGTGTGGGATACGGTTTCGGCCTTGGGGTTTCCACAGCATTGGAAGGTGGCGGGGATAGCCAGCCCAATGTTTAACGTGCTCTTTTGGTTGCTTGATCGGGCATGTGACATGTCGTTTTTCGCTCATCGGTTTTACAATTATGAATTAACGAACAATGTACACCATGCCTATCAAGCCCTCGCAATTGATGAGGAGCGACTCTCGTTTGAGCCAAAGATATGGAATGAACAGAAGACCCAACCCACTCACGTTGAGCAGGTGTGGTTTGCAGGAGCACATTCAAATGTCGGAGGGGGATACGGGCGGGCCGGCCTGTCTCACATCGCCCTTGAATGGATGTTATCGAAGGCTCTCCCCTTGGGGCTGAAACTCAAGCCTGGAGCATTGGAAGACGTGCATGCCAAAGCCCACGCGCATGGACGCCTCTATAATGAACGCAATGGCTTGGGAGTTTTCTATCGGTATTATCCCCGCCTCATTGCTGATTTGTGTCGTGATAAACTCCCCTCGACAACCCCGATCAATATTCATCGCAGCGTCTTTGAGCGGATGGAACGCTTTACCGGCAATTACGCACCAGGCCATCTGCCCTCCCAATTTGCCGTCGTGGATGAGAGCACTCCATCCAAAACGGTCACCATTAAACATCCGCAATGGGAAGTCCTACAAAATCAGCTGCGAAATTGGACCATTGCCAGAAGTTGGCTATATGGCCTCCTTCTGGATGTTTCCTTGTTTATCGTAGCGGCTGCACTCTGGCTATGGACATGGCCACCCGCTAGCTTGGAACCAGCTT
>QJYE01000415.1 GCA_003235785.1 Nitrospirota bacterium | reverse complement strand
GACACCAACCGCTAACTTGGAATAGTGATAATTTTGTAGGCTTTTGACAATAAGGTCGAGATTGGGTTGGCTCTTGGCCCACGAACCTGCGGTTTCCTCAGACACTTCAAGATTGATCATACCCCCTGGTGCTCGACTTTGAATTGAGCCATTCTGAATGGTTATTCCCTTACCTGAGATGGACAGGGGAAGCATGCCATCGAGCGTGCCGGTTCCTTTTAAGGTCTCTTGTTGTTCTAATCGTAAAATTTCATTCAGGTCTAATCCCATGACCTGGAGAGTCAGCTCATGTGTTGTGGCTAATGGGTCGATCCTGGTGTCTGCCACAGAGACTTTCCCACCCAGAAGATGAGTGCTCATGTTCGTGATGGAAAGAGTTGGTGTTGCCGTTGGCGCAAAAGTTCCCGTTGAGAAGAGCAATGAGGTTTCTCTTAGCTCGACGGCTGATTGAATGTTTTTGATACGAAGTGGGGTTGGTGGGATTCGCAGCGTCTCCCCTTCTCCAAGAATTTCTATATGGGTCGTGAGCCCTTGCATGATGGTGGGTTTGAGAAACCCACCCATCTCTTTGGCATCGACGAGGCCATAGAGTCGTTTGAGATGAAACGGGCTATTAGCATCGGTGAGGAGTTTGACGAAACTCATGGTTGCAGATGCTGAGACGGTACCGTGAGTGACTTCCAGGCCAGGAAAGGGCCAGGGTTGAATTAGTTGGCTTAAGAGCAAGGTCTGCGGGGAAAATTGGATGGGCTTCAGCGTTATGGTGCCTGAGCCATCCCCTGTTGAACGATCCAGCTTGACTTGCCCGCCTAGATAGACTGGATGTTTAATCGTCTGTCCATTGAATTGGGCTGTTATGGTCGTTGGATTGACCAAATATCGGATCTGCCAATTGGACGGGGGTATTTTGAAGGCGCCAGATGGCGGCTGAACTTGGCTGACCGTGGTTTCTCCATTCATCTCCCATTTTTCCGGTGTGGCGGTCATCCTGAGATCTTTTGTGAGGATATTTCCCAATTGCCATTGTTCGTCTTGGAAGGAAAAAGACGGGAGGGCGAGGGTTGAAGCGGCGGCCTTCAATTCCCATGTGTGTGGTCCCACCTGATAGGTCCAGGAGAGTTCCTTCGGAACACGGCCTTCAAGAGCAGGGATATGCATGGTTTCATACTTCACATTGGAAAGGCGCAGGAGAGAAGTTGGATTAAGCGCGACCTCAATTTGACCAGGTGCTAAGGATAGGGTGGCCTTTGCCTCTAGAGACAAGGCTTCCAGGCTTAGAAATGGTGTGGACGCAGGTTTGAAATGTGCGGAGATGCTCACGTCTCCTTTCCCTGCAACGCCATTGGCTGGCTTCCAGAGAAAACCTTGCGGGGAGAGAATCATATCCAGCTGTTCAGAGGCATTCTGCATGGCGAGGTGAATGTGCCCGGAAGGAACCTGAACGGCATCCAGACTTTTCTTGCTAGGAACCACAACATGAATAGGCCGCAGAATATTCCACTTGAGTGACCGAACGCCTTTGTGTGTGAGGAAAGGGGTGAGAGCTGGAGGGGTTACGGCATCCAGAGCAAGATTGACACTGCCAGCGGAAGATGGTTGCAAGACAACGGTGAGGTCCGGCCCTTCAACAGAAAATGTGCCGTTCGTGAGAAGCTGAATGTCTTGGGCCAAGGGAGGCCATGTTGGCATATGGGCATCGAGCGTAAAATCCCCCTGAATTGGTCCGAAGGGAGAGTCCGCTTGTGATGGCTCCTCCTGAATGATACCCGTCCAAGAGCCGGAAAAGGTTCCTGTCACCTTCTGGTATTCAGGAGGAAGCGGGTATAAGGCCGTTAGCGTGTGAATGATAGGGTGGAGTTTGAGCGTGGCATGACCTTGAAGCGCTAAGCCTGAGCCTGAACGTTCTAGTGAGGTGTGTAGGTCAAGCACGGGGTCTTCTGGAGCGCTGGTATGCATACCAGTCAACGATACTTTGCCAATAGATGTCAGAGAGAAGGTGAGGCGATTCAGGAGAAGTTCGTCTCCTTCAAGATGTACCGAGCCCGCATACCCTTCCGGTCGCGCGTTCATATTGGCGTTAAGCGAGATCTGTTGCAAAGTTAGTGGAGCCAAAGGATTAGAAATGTCCACCTGCTTGAGGAGGAGATGTTGGAATGGCAGGACGGGGAGCATGGTCCCAGAGCCAAATGATCTGAATTCAAATGGTGAATCAGTCGCATGGGAAGGC
>QJYE01000109.1 GCA_003235785.1 Nitrospirota bacterium | reverse complement strand
GCACTCCAAACACTCAATAGCCTTGGGTATGGGAAACCAGGAACCGGCCTGAACCTGCATCTGATCTACAACCCGCTTGGCCCTTCACTTCCGCCCTCACAAGCCGAATTAGAACAAGATTACAAAGAAGAACTGATGGCCAGATACGGAATCCAGTTCAATAGCCTGCTCACGATTACCAATATGCCAATCAGTCGATTTCTGGAGGACTTACGGGAGTCTGGGCAAATTGAAGCGTACTACACCCTTTTGGAAAAGAGCTTCAATCACGCCACCGTCGACGATCTCATGTGCCGGTCGTTACTCAGCGTGGGATGGGATGGGCGTTTATCTGATTGTGATTTCAATCAGATGCTGGACATTTCTCTTCAGCACAATTCTCCGCAATGGATCGGAGATTTCAATCTCGCCACGTTAGAACATCGCCCTATTATGGTCGATGCTCATTGCTTTGGATGCACCGCAGGATCCGGATCATCCTGTGGTGGAGCGCTGGCTTAAGCTTTTCTTTAGTTTCCCAAATCTTTTCAATCGTTTTCCTTTACACTCTCCTGCACCTTCTACATTCTACTTCGTCCCTTCACGCCTGAAGTGTTTAGCACAATCCTGACTACAGAAATAATGTCGTTGGCCACTCACCTCTTCGACAATCGCCGTTCCCACAGTCACATAGACCTTACACACCGGGTCCTGAACCATCACATCCTTCCCGGGAGTGGCGGCCTCGGACTTTGGCTCAATCCACGCCCGTGCCGCACGTCGGACCATGTAGAACATGATGATAAGAAGAATTAATATGATAATAATTTTGTACATGTCCCCTCTTCCTGATCTTTGTCTTTCCGGTATCATCATAGCGTAACATTGACGGTGTTTTCGAGGTGCTCCCCCATGGTCGGGATAAGTGAACTTTCTTGGCTTGGATGGAAAAGTAAAATAGGTGGATCAGGTATTCCTTTATTGCTGAACCGTTTCTTAACTTGATAGGGTTTCCCTATGCTTTCTATTCAAAGGCCCCACCAACCTCATCGTTTCTTGCAACACAAGATCTGTGTTCTACTCTTCCTTTTTGGGGCATCCGGTTGTGTATCAACTCATTCTTCACCCGAAACCCTTCTCGATCTAACGTATCCGTTCGACGAACACACCATTTATTGGCCCAACAATGCCCATTTTCATTGGGAAAAATCGAGTTGGGGTCATACGCACCAAGGATACTGGTATGCATCAGGCATGTTTTCCGCATCGGAACATGGGGGAACACATCTGGACGCCCCCATTCATTTTGCGGAATCTGGCTGGAGCGTGGATGAAATTCCCTTGTCACATTTAACGGGAAAGGCCATTGTGTTAGATATACGATCTCAGACTCGTTTGAATCCGGATTATACGCTTCTGGTAGACGACATTGAGAAATGGGAAAACCAATATGGGACCATTCCCAGCCATGCCATCGTTTTTCTCTTGACCGGCTGGGGCCAATATTGGCCGGATCCCTCTCGCTACCTTGGAAGTCCCACACCACAAGATGCGACCACTCTCCATTTTCCAGGGTTTTCAGCTGAAGCCATTTCTTTTCTGGTGGACCAACGAGCCATCGTCGGCATTGGAATTGACACGGCCAGTATTGATCCGGGTCAATCAAAAACCTTTCTCGCCCACCAGGTTCTGGGAAAGGCCAACCGTTTCGCCATAGAAAATGTTGCACATTTAGAAAAACTGCCTCCCCATGGAGCCTCTATCACTGCCCTTCCGATGAAGATCAAAGGGGGAACAGGGGGACCGGTACGAGTCATGGCCACCGTGCCATAAACGCCATCTTCCATTTCCACCCTGAGGGTTCAGAGTCTACTTGGATGAGAGCAAACCCATTTATTTTTATTTTTAGAAAGAACAAGCTATGGTCACCATCACGTTAATGGGGGATTTGCAAACCACAGATGGGGAGCGAGCGTTAGGATGTGAGGTGGAAGATTCCATCACCGTCAAACAGCTCATCCGGAAACAAGGCAAACCCTTGCGAGAAATTTTTCAATTACTCAAACAGAAAAGAGTCATGGTCACGGTCAACAAGCGCATTGCCAGTGAAGCCACCAAAATTTACGACGGTGACACGGTGCATATTGTGGCCCACGATGGCATGGGCCGCAGCGGATTGACGCCTGCGATGTATTAAGGGACGCGAGCTAAAAAAAGCAGGGTTGGGAGTCCGAACCCTGCTTTTTAA
>QJYE01000202.1 GCA_003235785.1 Nitrospirota bacterium | reverse complement strand
GTGAAGTGGTCGGCAAGGAATTGTCGATACATGAACTGAGCCAGAAGTTAGAAAATGCCTCGGTCGATGGCCTTAAGCGTGAGCTGGCGACCCAGGATGAAGTCGTTAAAAAACTGAATCAGATGGTGGTCAATTTGACCAAGCAACTTGAGCAGGCCAAAAAAGAGCAAGCCAGTCGCCAGGATCTTCAGCAAACACTGAATGCCAGTGAAAAAAAAGTCGAAGAACTCACCAATCAATTAGAAGCGTTACGGAGGATTGATCAGGAAATTCGAGAAAAAGTTCCTCCCACGCGTCCTTCAGAAAAAATGACCCCGAGCCCCGAGGTTGAACAACCAGTAGAGAAAAATATGGTCATTCCACAGGAAAGTAAGCCTTGATGGGAGAAGTGAAAAGTGAGGGGTTATGAGTCAGGAGTGAAAAGTAACAAGAAACGTCTATCCATTCGTCATTCCCGCTTGTTGTTGAGCCTGCCCCTGCAGCCATTGGCAGGGGCGGGAATCCAGCTTTGGGATAGGCAGAAAGAAAAATGGAGAAGTGGGGAGTGAAAAGTGAAGAAATGAGAAAGACGAGATTACAGCAGAAAAGGCTTTTTTGGCCAATCACCAACTTTTTCTTTGCAGAAAAAGACCAAATTGTTTCCTTGAGAGACTAGAGGAGCCACTATGCCTGACGAGCGAATTCTTGTTGTTGATGACGATTCAAGTTTATTGACCTTACTGAAAATGCGACTGCGGTCCATGGGATTTGTGGTGACCGCTTGCGGCTCCGGGGGAGATGCGCTTAGCCATGCCCAGGAAGAACCCTATGACTTTGCTATCGTCGATCTTCGCTTGCCTGACACCGACGGGTTGGATTTGATGGAAGAGTTACATCAACATCAGACCAATTTACCGGTCCTGATCTTGACGGCGCATGGGTGTATTCCTAATGCTGTGCAAGCCATGAAAAAAGGGGCATATGGCTATTTAACCAAACCGTTCGATGATAAAGAATTACAGGACAGCATTGATAAGGCATTGACCACTAAGCGAATGAGCGAAGAAATTCATCGCCTTCAATTATTAGTGAATGAGCTGTATGGATTAGATAATGTGGTTGCTCGCAGTCCTCAGATGCATGAGGTTCTTCAACAGGTGGCCCGTGTCGCCAAAACCGATACCACGATTTGTATTTCCGGTGAAACTGGCACAGGGAAAGAGGTTATCGCCCGTGTGGTGCATTGCAATAGTCCAAGGGCCTCAAAGCCCTTTATGGCGGTGAATTGTGCTGCCATTCCAGAAACCTTATTCGAAAGCGAATTATTTGGTCATATGAAAGGGTCCTTCACGGGCGCACACCAAAACAAGCGCGGGCTTATTCACAGTGCGGATAAAGGCACGCTCTTTTTGGATGAAATTGGCGAAATGCCTCTCTCCCTCCAAGGCAAACTTCTTCGTACGATCCAAAACCGGGAAATATTGCCGGTTGGTGGGCAAGTCCCCGTTAAGGTGGACGTCAGAATTCTGGCCGCCACGAATAAAGATCTGGAGCAGGCCGTTCGAGAAGGGCGTTTTCGGGAGGATCTCTATTATCGTATCCATGTCGTTCCCCTTCATCTTCCCCCCTTGCGTGAACGGCGTGATGACATTCCTTCTTTGGCGCAATTTTTTCTGAAACGTCATGGGGAGCATCATCATAAAGTGGTCAAAGCCTTTTCTCCGGAAGCCATGCAAAGTTTACTGACCTATGCATGGCCTGGAAATGTTCGTGAACTGGAAAATTTGATAGAACGTGCGGTGGTCATGTCGCCACAAGAGACTATTACGGCAGAATTTCTTGCTCTTTCGCCGCAAGCAACCACGCAACCGGGGAGCTTGCAACCTTTAACTGAAGCGAAGGAAGCTTTTGAGCGGGAGTATCTCAAGGATCTCTTAGGAGCCACGCAAGGGAATATCTCACGGGCTTCACAGATCGCCGGCAGGTATCGAGCAGATTTTTACAAATTATTGAAAAAATATGGGCTGCATCCTTCTGATAAATCTTCTGAGGTTCCCGGGCGTTTCCCTCGTGCCGACTAAGTTGCGCTTGCCCCTGTAGCCATTGGCACGGGCAGAAATTCGTTTTTGGTTTTCTCATCCCCTGGTTGGTAGCGGGGATTCATCCGACATCCATCTTCTCCCTTCCGTCATTCTGGCCAGTCGTAAGTGTGAATGCCCTGGTTGGGTCTGGGCACAGATCCTTCGTT
>QJYE01000371.1 GCA_003235785.1 Nitrospirota bacterium | reverse complement strand
AGCCTGCGGAGCGGGCGTGTCGAAGGGTTGCGGACCTACCAACTGCCGTTTTTAGGATCAATCGATATGACGAAACGGGGAGGCTGAGGATCAGTCGAGGGATTTTCCAGAAATATAGTGACCGTTATTCGAAGGCACGAGGGGCCTCAATTCGCATCCCATACCTTCCCGAGTAAGATGGTCATGCCTGCGAACAACGTCCATTCCTGCGAGGCGCCGTTGAGTCCGAACGCCATACCGGTATCCCCGACCAGCCGTGGTGTGAAGAAGTAACTGGTGGAGGTCAGAAATTGTGTGAAGGGTTTGACACCCTGTCGCGCCGTTCCAGCCAGTTCCCCAGCTACTGACCATCGCTCGGTTAGTCCATAGGCCGTGCTAGCCGCCCAAAACAAATTATTCTTTCCTCTTCCCGATGCGGTTCCCCCAAGACGGGTATACCCCAGATTCAGGTCGACCCCAATGTTTCCGATCTGAGTGCTATAAATGCCGGTTATCAGGTAATCGGTCTGTTGCCTGCTGATGGTTTCAGGAGCCGTGGGAAGTCTGGCTCCAACTTCCAATCCAAAGGCCGAGGCGGACTGGGATGATGAGGGAATCTTGAACTTGAGTAAAGGCGTCAGATCTCCGATCCCCGCTAGGGTTGCACCCTGGTCGAAGTCCTTGACGATCAACGCCTCACCTCCGATTAACAGTCCTATGTACTCAGAAAAGGCCATTTTGAATAAGTATGGAACAGTATGTAAATAATCGTCGGTCGCTTTTTCCTTCAGGCTTAGCCAGCCCATCTCCATTTCGACATAACCAGGAACCGGAAGCTGAGCCGGATTGGAGAGGGTAGGTCGATAGGGAGTGGCGCGGGGTTCTATTGTTTGGGCATGCGTTGGAGCGAAGAAGCCTCCCAGGGCCATTATGACAGACACAAGGTGGAGCATAGAGGCCTGACGTGTTATGCGTTGGTGCAATGTTCGACTGTTCTTTTGACCCTTCGGCAGATCCTTACATAGATCGCGAAAGAAGACCGTCAAGGTTGTGGGCACGCGTTCACTTCCCTTTATGGATAGGGAGAAACATCGTTGCGTCCTCGCGGCGCAACAAGAGAAGTGCGCTGTTGTGGCGTTCAAGCTGTTTCGCCATTTGTTCAAATTCCTTGTCCGAACGGATAGCCGTCAGGTTGATGTCCAGAATAATGTCACCTTCCTCTAACCCATGTTTGTCCGCCAGACTCCCCGGGGTAATTTCACTCACGAGGACGCCTTCCTTCCCTAACGGGAAGTCTTTGGGCAATGCCTCAACCGTCACCCCTGTCAGGAGTCCAGTATCATTTGCTGGTTCTTGGGGAGTACGTGGCTTTGGTTCCAGCGGGAATGCTGCAATTTTGACGGTGACTTCTTTTTCCTGCCCGCCTTGAAGTCGTCGGATGGTGATGGATGTGCCCGGTGGGGTTTCTGCGATCAGGGATTGGAGTTGTCGAGGGTTGGTAATTGGCGTTTTTTGATACTGCAGGATGATATCCCGTCTTTGTAATTTTGCGTGGCTTGCAGGCCCCTCCTTGGCGACATCGGTAATCACGACGCCCTGCCCCGTGGAGCCTTTGAATTGCGTGGCTAATTCGGGTGTCAGTACCTGGGTGGCGATCCCCAGCCACCCACGGGTCACGGTTCCTTGTTTCATTAATGACGTGGCCACTGCTTGGGCCACCTGGCTTGGGATGGCGAAGCCAATACCTAGCGCGCCACTACTTTCAGCAAGGAGGGCGGTGTTAATCCCAATGAGCTCGCCATTGAGGTTTAGCAAGGCCCCTCCAGAATTGCCTGGATTGATTGCGGCATCTGTCTGAATGAAGCTTTCATAATCGACAAAGCCGAGATTGCCTCGCCCGGTCGCGCTGATGAGGCCTCCTGACACGGTTTGGCTGAGGCCAAACGGGTTGCCCATCGCCATGACAATTTCTCCCACTTTCACCAGATCTGAGTTGCCCCACCGAATTGCTGGCAACTGGGACGCGTGAATTTTTAGAACCGCCAAGTCCGTCGCCTGATCCTGGCCGATGAGCTCAGCCTGGAAATTTTGCGCATCAGTCAGTTGAACGCGTATATCATAGGCCTGTTCAATCACATGTTGGTTGGTCAGAATATAGCCATCTGAGCGGATAATGACGCCGGAGGCCATTTCCAGTTCTCGACGGTCAGGCAGAGGAATTTCGTCTTCGGGCCCCGAGTTGTGACCGAAGAAGC
>QJYE01000004.1 GCA_003235785.1 Nitrospirota bacterium | reverse complement strand
CCGCGTCTTTATGCTGGATTCGGTCAGTGGCTTGGGTGGGGAGGCGGTGGATATCAGTGGAAGTAAGATGTATTTGGTGGCCGGGGCTGCGCAGAAATGTATTCAAGGATTTCCAGGCCTGGCGTTTGTGCTGGTTCGGAAGGGGTTCATGGAGCGGGTGATGAAATATCCCAAACGCTCCATGTATTTGAATTTGGCCAATTATTATGAGGAACAAGAACGCGGGACGATACCCTTTACTCCGGCCGTTCAGGTCTACTATGCGTTCCGGGAAGCCCTGGATGAGTTATTGGAGGAAGGCGTGGCGAATCGCATTAAGCGCTTCAAAGCCTATGCCACGACCATCAGGACAGGTATGGAAAAGATGGGTATTCAAGCGGTCTTGCCGCCTGAAGTTCAAGGCAATACATTGACCGCGTTCAATCTGCCAGATGGGGTTTCCTATTCGCAGCTCCATGACGGGTTGAAGCAAGAGGGCTACATCATTTATGCCGGGCAAGCCCAACTCGAAGACAAAATTTTTCGTGTGGCCAATATCGGGGCGCTGACCAATCAGAATATTGAGGGATTTTTATCGGCCTTTCAGTCAACGCTGGAGAAGGTTCGAGGATGAAAGCCATCATTTTTGCGGCGGGGGTTGGCAAACGCCTCCAGGCGGTCACGCAAGGGAAGCCCAAATGTCTGGTACAAATTGGTGGGCAAACTTTGTTGTCTCGACATGTCGAATGTTTACATCAATTAGGTGTGTCTCCTATTGTGTTGGTAGTGGGGTTCGCCCAAGATGCGATTCGTGAGGCCATGGCCGCTGATTCTTCCACCGTAGATATCCGATGGGTGGTGAATGAGCAGTTTGTCCGGGGAAGTATTACCTCGTTATGGGCTGCTCGACACGAAATGGATGATGATGTCGTGCTTATGGATGCGGATGTCTTGTATGCCCCGGAAATTTTGGCCCGTTTGGTGCGATCGTCACAATCTTCAGCGTTGCTGATGGACGAGACGGTGAAGCAGGAATCTGAAGAATGCATGATTGCGGCTCAAGGCGGCCGGGTGCTTTCCTTGAGCAAGGTGCTTCCTGCGCAGTATGAAGAAGCTGGTGAAGGTGTGGGCTTTTTGAAGGTCCAAAAGGAAGATGTGCCTCTGTTGCTGCGTTCCGTTCAAGCCTGTATTGATGCCGATAAGCTGGATATGGAATATGAGGATGCGCTCACAACCTTTTTCCAGGATGTGCCTGTAGGGTTTGAAAAAATTGGGGGCTTGCCCTGGATTGAAATTGATTTCCCTGAAGATATTCAGCGCGCGGCGTCACAAATTTTGCCAGCCATAGAAGCGAGGCAGAAGACTCCTGCAGGCGTTTCCGCGACTCCATCGTCGTCTTATTGAGGCGTAACCGTTATGGATGGAATACTCAAACAAGAAACGACAGGTGCCGTTGATACGGCTATTCTCCTTACCTCCGCCGGGGTGTTCGCGTCAGGGAGCGGAGATTCCGGGCAAGCCCTCCCAAGTCCGTTAACCCGTGTTGGCGGGATGACGCTCTTTCAACGGGCTGTGTTCACCTTACAGAGAGGCGGAATCTCTCAAATTTGGGTATTAGCCGGGAAGGAAGAGCCGGCCTTGCGAGATTTGTTGCGAGAAGATAGCCGGCTACAGGCTGCGGTTCGTTGGTTGCCGGTTCGTGAATTTCCACCTCATGATCCCCAAACCTGGGAGACGTTGGCCGATGAAGTCAATGGTGGCTGTATGGTGGTGGGCTGTCATACCGTGTTTTCTTCATCATTGGTCCAGTGCTTACGATATGAAGGTGCACAAGGCAAAGCGGTTGTCGTCGTCGGTCAGCAGGAGGACGGCTATCATGGGGAGAATCCGAGTGTCGTTGTGAGGGTAGGAGGACTTGAAGGTCGGACGGCGTCTTCTGTGATGTTTCGGGATCCTGCCGTGTTGCCCCTCATGGAAACCGCTTCACCGGTCAAGAGCCCGGATGGGTCAGGGCTCCCCATCGTTGGGGATCTTATGGTGTTGCCAGGTCGATTATTAGGCGTATCGGGTGTGTTGCATGCCCATGGGACGAACCCCTTACGGTTAGCCTTGGAACAGGCTGCGGTCGAAGGCACAGTCCAAACCATTTCAGGCGAGACGCATTGGTTCCGGGATGTCCGTGGTCCCCAGGGGCCGAAGCTGGCGGAACAAACATTGGTTCGTTCTCTTCAGACGTTGAAAGGCGGGATGGACGGATTGGTTGATCGCTATGTGAACCGAAAGTGCTCTGGTTTACTCACGCGGCTGTTTTTGAAGCTACAATGGTCACCCAATACGATCACGATCACCTCCATGGTAGTGGGGTTAATCGCGGCAGGTTTCTTTATTCCCGGCTCATGGGAATATGCGCTGATTGGGGCGCTGCTTTTTCAATTGTCAGTCATCATTGATTGTTGCGATGGCGAAGTGGCCAGGCTGACGTTTTCCGAATCGAAGTTTGGGCAGGAGTTGGACATTTGGGCAGACAACGTCGTGCATATCGCTATTTTTGCCGGAATCGCCTGCGGGGCCTATCTTCAGGGACCATGGGCGGAGACACAACTGCCATTGTTGATGGGGGCGTCAGCGGTCCTAGCAAATATCGTGTCGTTGTTATTGGTCAATGTGGCGCGTCAGTTGCGTTCCCGGCCACGTGATTTACGGTTGTTGACGGCACGTGAACGCCAAAAAATCGAATTTATGCTGAGCAACGTGGCCAATCGAGATTTTTCTGTGGTGGTTCTGATCTGTGCAGGGGTGGGAATGTTGCATTGGTTTCTCGCCTTAGCCGCCATCGGATCGTGGTTCTTCGTGATGTCGTTGTCCTGGCTCCTCCGTCGAAATTTCATTTCCCGTGTTTAAACTCCTGTTTCTGATCATTGGGCTCCTTGCCCTGGTCGGAATCATCTTCCACATCGGTCTCGAGCCGATTCTTCACGCGGTCTCCCAACTCGGCCCTCTTCCCCTCATCGTCATTCTGCTCCCCATGATTGTCGTGTACGGGCTTGAAGCATGGGGTTGGCGCCTTACGCTGGGGGCCTACGCCAAGGGTGTTGGGTTTCTTCGGCTGTTTGCCATCCGGATGGCGGGTGAGACGGTGAATGTCACCACGCCAGCGGCGTATGTGGGTGGCGAACCTCTGAAAGCCTACCTCCTCAAGCGGTATGGGGTGCCAATGGTCGAGGGGATGGCCTCCGTCATTACGGCCAAGACGACGATGACCTTGGCACAAGTGCTGTTTATTTTGCTCGGATTGGGTCTGGCGTTTTGGATCATGGATGCCGCAAGCCATTACTGGATGGCGATGTTCGTGAGTCTGGGGCTCCTGGCATTTGGAGTGGGCCTGTTTGTGATGTTTCAACGCTATGGGCTGGGTATGGGCTGTTTGACCCTGTTGCGAACATGCGGAGTTCGATTAGCCTTTCTTGAAAAACGAGAAGCGCAATTAGAAGAAATGGATGGCACGATTCGAAGGTTTTATTCTGAAAACCGTCCAACGTTTTATGTGGCCGTTGGCACGTTTTTTCTGGCCTGGTTCTGCGAAACGTTGGAAGTCTATGCGATTTTGTATTACCTGGATGTGCATGTTGATGTCTGGACATCCATCTCAATTGCGGCGCTCACGGTCTTCATCAAAGGCGGCACATTTTTTATTCCTGGGAGTGTCGGGGCACAAGAAGGTGGCTATACCTTGTTGCTCATGAGTTTCGGATATACAGAAGTGACAGGCATAACCTTTGCGCTGATCCGGCGAATGCGGGAAATTCTTTGGATTGTCATTGGCTTGGGTTGCCTCATGTTATTAAAAGGGAAGGATATCCCGGCGGCACCTGAACCCATATCACCTATGTAGTTGGAGCGGTATCCTCGTCGTGTCGGGAATACGTACAATCACGACCGCTTGAATTCCGTGATTCTCATGAGGAATAATTGGGGAGATTGCCTTGGGTCTATAAGAAAACGGATTCAATATACTCTAGGAGGAGCATCTCGTGGATATTCAATTAGGTACTAACACCCTACGAAATACGAATGGAACGTTTTTGGCGCATGGCAAAGAACAGATTCGCATTGAATGGCTGGAAGAAGAAAAAACACTAGCACTCTCCATGGGCGTGTTCATGCCGACCGGAACAGAGGTGGCCACGCTCAAGCACAATGTGTGGGAAACGAATCCCAATGATCGGTTTGTGCTGACACGCACACCAGACATACTCAAGGTTGAAGATACGACGTTGAAAACCACTGTGATGGAAATTCATAAAGCTGACAACCACAGGGTGAATATTCCTGCCGCAAAGTTTTATACCTCCAAGGGCGCCCTCTCCGAAGTGTCCGCCGAATGGTGGCGCGTTGGCAACAAAATGGAGCTGGCCGGGATCGACACCGACCTTGAAGGCGGCGCCATCGAACTCCCCGATTAATCTTCCTACTCATCCGCCATTTCTAACGATGAGGAGTATCTCTTCCCTATTATTTCCCGTGGATTCAACTTGCTAGCACAACGGGGTAAAGCTTAAATGGGATCTTCATTCACGTTCGAGTAGAGGGTCTGAACAAGCGAAAATCCTTAGTTTGGCAACCAGAGTCTAACGAATATTTGGGGTATTGGTTGGAGAGTACGGTATTGCCTATGAGCAAGCCTTTTCTGATACTAAATACCAGTGTCTTTCCGTTGCTAAATGTGGCAATGTGGTGAATTCTCTCATTCCTGTAGTTAGTGTGATAACTTCCAAGTAGGCCTTTCCCCCTTACCTCATTCTTTGCACATGGGAGCGAAGGCGGCCAGAATTGTCTGAGTTGAAAGTTGGAGTGCGCTAGGTAAAGGACTTTAGAGTAGGTGATGCGACAGAATTCTTCCTCGACATCAAAATATTCAAATATTTTTTTGACGGGAGCGCAGAGGAAGGTAATTTCAGAATCTTCTCCTACGACAAATACTGACAACCACATGATACAGGACAGCCGACAAAATTCGGCCAGATACTCCATCGAGAACCCAAGCCAGAAAGGTTATTGAGACCGTTTATGAAACACGACACGACATCCCAACCCACAACTCCGACCATGAAGGGCTTTTCTCCCGGTTTCGCGTCTCTCGGCCTCGAAGCTGCATTGTTGACGACGCTCGAAACGCTGGGATACGAAGAGCCTACGCCTATCCAACTCGAGGCGATTCCACCGCTATTGGCCGGACGCGACCTTCTGGGTCGCGCCGCCACAGGAACAGGTAAGACGGCTGCGTTCACCTTGCCCCTTCTCCAGCGTCTGGCCCATTCGTCCCGACAGGAACATCCTTCCGTCCTCATTCTCGTGCCTACACGGGAATTAGCAATACAAGTGTGCGAGGCCGTTCAGCGCTATGGAAAAGAGCAGCGGGTCGCTATCCTTGCAGTGTATGGCGGACAGGCCATCCGACCACAACTGATCGCGCTAAAACGTGGCGTTGATATTGTCGTGGCGACCCCAGGACGGGCGCTGGATCATATTCGCCGCAAGACTCTTCAGCTCAAGGATCTGCAAGTTGTGGTGCTGGATGAAGCGGATGAAATGCTCAATATGGGGTTCGCCGAAGATCTGGATGCCATCCTTCAACAGACTCCCAAGACCAGGCAGACGGCACTCTTTTCGGCGACGATGCCCTCTCGCATTGCCGCAATCGCACGACGTCATTTACAGGACCCTGTTGAGATTCAGATTGCAAAGGAGCCGGTTAAAGCCGGAGTGGCCCCTCGCGTGCACCAGATTGGATACCTTGTCGCGAGGCCACACAAGGTTTCGGCCCTGATCCGTATCCTGGATATGGCCAGCCCGAAGTCCACATTGGTGTTCTGCCGCACTCGTCTGGAAGTGGATGAGTTGACGTCCAGGCTCAACAGTCGGGGATACCGAGGGGAAGGGCTGCATGGAGGCATGAACCAGGCCCAACGGGATCGTGTGATGGACTCCTTCCGGGCGGGAAAGACCGAGTTGCTGGTCGCCACGGATGTCGCCGCCCGAGGCCTGGATATCTCACATGTCTCGCATGTGATGAATTACGATGTTCCGTCGTCACCTGAGGCCTATGTTCATCGTATCGGCCGGACGGGCCGCGCCGGCCGGGCCGGTGAAGCGATTACGCTTGTCGAACCGCGCGAACGCTGGCTGTTGCAGAACATCGAGCGTCTCACAAAATCAAAAATTGAGATGGCCACACTTCCGACGGTAGCCGACCTCGAAGCCAAGCGCCTGGAACGGATCGGGGCTTCCATTCAGGAGGTCCTGAAAGCGAAGAACTTTGATCGTTTTCGGGATATCGTCAATACCCTCACCGAAAAATTTGAAGCAGTCGATGTGGCGGCGGCTGCCATGCAATTGGCTTATGGATCGAAAGAGGGGGAGCGAACCGAAGAAGACATTCCGGCAATACGGGACCGTGTCCAGGAATCCTCTCAGGTGCCACGACGCCCCAGACGAGAGACTGCTGATTTTCCGCGCGGCGCACACCCAAGAGGCGGGGCGGGCCGACCAATTGGCAAGCGTGAGCGTCCTGGCCGACCCACAAACCTGGCCACCTTGCATTTCAATGTCGGCAAATTGGCAGGCATCCGTCCTGGTGATTTTGTTGGCGCTATTGCCAACGAGGCCGGGATCAATTCGAATATGATTGGTCCCATCAAAATATCGGATCAATTCTCGCTGGTGAAAGTGCCAGAAGAAATGGCGCAGGGCGTCATGAAGGCGCTTGGACGGACCAGGATTAAGGGCAAGAAAGTGAGTATCCGCTTTTATCGGGAAGAGTGACGGGCCTGAAAAAACGAAAATTCGTAGTCCTGTCAGGTCGACGAGATTCAGAATGGGAGTGTTGAATAATAATAATTTCGAATGGCATAGAGGCCACAGGTACGTTGCCTATCAGAAGCCTCGGGGCGGTTCAAAAAAGCATGCCCTGAGTTCTTCGAAGGGTTCGTCCAGTCCTGAGCTTTGCCGAAGGGAAGGCCGCGAATGGTTTGATTCATCCCGAAGGGTGACACCTGTTGCCTGGCTCATCCTGAAAGGTGAAATCATTGTTAGCGCGCGGAGCCTACTTCCAGTACGTGAGCAGGGAACGCCGCCCTGCTTATTCCATCCTGATAAGGTGGGATATTTGTTTTCAACAGCCCCTTTTGTTTTTCTAAGAATCCCCAGTAAAAGCGGTGGTTGATTCCTAGGGATTCAGCTTCCAGTGAGTTGAGCACATCTTTGAAGTCCAACATCTTCGCGCCCTTGGCCATTCTTCCGCTCAATAATCAATTCGGTTCACAACAGCATAGGCGGCGGTTTCCCGTTCAGCAATGCGATAGGGCGATTTGACCTTTTCGGCAAGATCTTCCACGTTCGTGGGG
>QJYE01000538.1 GCA_003235785.1 Nitrospirota bacterium | reverse complement strand
TGATCATTCTCTGTCAGGGAAGTGGGTGCAATGGAGAACGTCCCCGCGATCAAGATTTATTGTTTGTGGCGTCGCGTTGGTCATTGGCATGACGTTTCTTCCTGTTTTTGAGTGGGCCTATGCCTATTGGGACCGGGCCAATCGCTTTCCGTCGCTTCTGCAATTTTCGTCTTCATGGGAAATGAAATTTGTGACCGGATTCGATAGCGATGTGCAGGTGGTGCCGCCACCGCTTGTATGGGGGAAATCAGCAGATGACCGGGTAGGGCAGGTCGTGTTTCATACGAAAAAATATCCTCGTATTCGCCTTGACGAGCCTTACCCGGACTGGGAGGGGTATTCCTATTTGCACCTGGACATTTTTTCTGAATTGCCAGCCCTGCAACCAATGATCATTCGGATTGATGACCAATATAACAAATACAGATCTGAGGATGCGTTCAATAAGATCCTCACAATTACTCCTGGCCTCAATCCGATTCAGATTCCATTAGATGAGATTCGGCTGGGTCCGGTTGGCCGGAAAATGGATCTCAAGGCGATCAAATCAGTTTGGCTGTATGCACGAAGCCCATCGGAAGAATTTACCCTCTATCTCGACAATATTCATCTAGAATAGTGTCTAACATGGGGAATGGTGAAAACATATCGACGACCTTTGAGATGAGTCAGGCTAGGCGTTCTCGCCATTGCATACGTCAAAATCCATTCTCTTTCGAGATGGGGCGCAAGCCTGTGATGAGCGTCCCGTTACGAGTGTAGCCTAAATTGACTAGTCCGAAGACTCGATTCTTTCGAACGCCTTCTCAGGCCGTAGGCCTCGCGTTTCTGCTTTTGGGATTTCTTTCCCTCCTGTTTATTCCCGTTCCCTCACACACCTTTTTGTCGAAAGCCGTCAACAATTTTGCGCATGTGCCTTTGTTCGGGTTGGTGGCCATTCTGTTGTTGAAGGGGGCACGCATGATCTTCCCCACATCGAGTCGGTCACCTATGCAAGCTTATATTGTGGCGATGTTGGGGGTGTTGATGTTGGCCCTGTTCACCGAAGCACTGCAATCTTTGAGCGCGACACGTCAGGCGGAAGTGTCTGATATCCTTCACGACTTGGTGGGTGCGGCGTGTGGACTGGCGTTGTTTCTCACGTATGATCAACAGGTATCCAGGAAATGGGCGCAATGGCGACAGTTCCCTCGAAATGCCATCCTTCGCATTTGTGTGCTGCTGCTGCTCGGAGCGATGTTTCAGCCCGTTGTTGTATGGGCCTATGCCTATTGGGATCGGGCGAGTCGCTTCCCATCTTTGTTGCAATTTTCGTCTGACTGGGAAATGAAATTTGTGCAGACGTCAGATAGTGAATTGCAGGTGGTCGTACCACCAGAAGGCTGGAAACAATCAGCTAAAAACAAGGTGGGGCAGGTGGTGTTTCATCCGAAGACCTATCCGGGAATGCGCATTGATGAACCCTATCCCGATTGGCGTGGCTATACCTCTTTTCAATTGGACGTCTTTTCTGAGTTACCGAACCCACAATCGATGGCCATTCGAATTGATGACCTTCATCATAATAATGAATATTCAGATCGGTTCAATAAGGCCATTACCGTTTCGCCAGGCCTCAACCACATCCAGATTCCGCTGGAAGATATTCGCCAGGCACCAGTGGGGCGAGAGCTGGATCTGAATGCGATCAAAATGGTTTTGCTGTTTGCCGTGAACCCGCCAGAAAAATTTACCTTGTACCTGGATAATATCCGGCTCGAATAGTTTCTACACCGTTCCGGAAGACGGCCCACCGGAACGGCTCTACAGAATTGAGAGATGGGTTTCGGTTTCTTGACCCGCTAGTGGGCCTTCGCTAAGATCTGGACTATGGCAATATCACCATTTTCTGGCCCACCTGGACCTAAACCTGGGATTCGACCGCGACGTGTTCCTGGTTCTCAAGGTGAGCCCAAACAATTTGAGTCCCTCCGAGCGTCCTTATTGTTTTGTGCAACATGTCAGACTGCGACGCCGGCTCGTGAAAAGTTGCTCCTGGTTCTTCCAAGTGGGAATCTTTATGAATATCTCTGTGCCCATTGTGGGACGTCCACCGGTTCTAAAACCGATCAAGCCCAGGGCGGGGGACTCATTGCGCCGTAGTAAGGGAAAAGTGAGAAGTAAAATGGCAGAAGTTTCCAGATAACAGCCAGAGCGATCCGCCTTTTGTCCTTCTTCCCCTACCTGTTTGAACCATTTTTCTTTT
>QJYE01000042.1 GCA_003235785.1 Nitrospirota bacterium | reverse complement strand
ATGAAATGTTTTTTGAGGATGCGGAAGAAGCCTCAATGATCTTAGGGATTGTGCTGACAGCACGAGGCAAGGCCAAGGGGAATGCCATCCCCCTCTGTGGCGTGCCACACCACACCGCAACCGGATACATTGCCAAACTACTCAAAGCCGGGAAAATCGTCGCACTGTGCGAGCAAGTTGAAGATCCGAAAGAAGCGAAAGGACTCATTAAACGGGAAGTTGTTCGGGTCTACACCCCTGGCACGTTGTACGATCATGAACTGCTCTCCGCTCGTGAATCCAACTATATCTCTTCAATTTTCTACTCACGAGAACCGTGTTCGAATCACCCCACGTCGGAAATCCGCGTGGGGTTAGCCACATTAGATCTTTCTACAGGAGAATTTTGGATTTCTGAAGCTCCCTTTGCCAATTCTCCGCACATACTGGTGGATGAACTTGTTCGTATCGATCCGAAAGAGGTGATCTTTCCGCATACCATTCATCACGAACTCTCTCAATTACTGAAAACCTTACCCATTTCCCGATTGGTTCCGCGTGACCTGCCAAGCTTTGGCTTAGAAGAGAGTAAGGTCACACTCACCAACACTTTCCACGTTGACCATATTCATGAGCTGCAACTCTCTGGACTAACCGTCGGCTACCAAGCCAGTGGAGGATTGCTGCAGTACCTGACCGAAACCCAGCCCACAGTAGCTCATACGCATTTGCGCCGCCCCTGGATTCGCCTACTCGAACAAGAAATGCAATTGGACCAGGCCACGCTTCGAAATTTAGAAATTCTTAAACCAACCTCAGAACAACGACAAAGTCCGACCTTATTCACCACATTGGATCAGACCCAGACCCCCATGGGGACTCGACTGTTACGCCAATGGGTCGTGCGTCCTCTCACCCAACTCGCAGCCATTCAGGACCGTCAGGATGTGGTCAAAGAATTGGTCAATCAGGTAGGCACCCGGATGTCGATTCGCAGTCATCTGAAATCCATCAAAGATCTTGAACGGTTGAATAGCCGCATTGCCTTGCAAGTCGCCAATCCCCGTGACCTGATGAGTCTGTATCACTCCCTGGGGAGCCTGCCGGTCCTTCACCAACTTTTGGCATTCTTTCAATCTGACATGCTGAAGACAATGCATGCCGATTGGGATTCCCTCCAGGAAATATCTTCCTGGATAGCAGAATCTATGGTAGAGAATCCTCCACTTTCAGCCAAAGAGGGGGGAATCATTCGGGAAGGCGTGAATAAAGAACTGGATGAACTTCGAGTTCTTTCAAAGGAAGGCACCAGGTTATTAGCCGAAATGGAAACGAGGGAACGCACCAGAACCGGGATCGATTCACTCAAAGTGAAGTTCAATCAGGTCTTTGGGTATTACATAGAAGTGACCAAAGCCAACTCCTCTCGAGTCCCCCAGGATTATCAACGAAAACAGACGTTGGTGAATGCGGAACGTTTTACGACGGAGGAACTCCAGGAGTTGGAAGGACGCCTTTCCAGCGCCGACCAGAAGATGAAACATTTGGAATTTGAGTTATTTCTCGCTCTCCGTCAACGCATCGCCTCATCCTCAGCAAACATTCAGGCCATGGCCCGTCAGTTGGCCCTACTCGATGTCTTCACCAGTTTGGCGGAAATAGCGACGCTCAATCGTTATACCCAACCAACCATCTATGAGGGTGGCACGATTCAGATCTCCGAAGGACGGCACCCGGTTATCGAGCAACTCCAGATTGCAGACGGTTTTATTCCAAATGACACAACACTCGACCTGGACACCAACCGCCTCCTTTTGATCACCGGCCCCAATATGGCAGGTAAAAGTACGTATCTTCGGCAAGTCGCACTAATTGTGCTGATGGCACAAATGGGAAGCTTTGTCCCGGCTGATTCGGCTCGAATTGGCCTGGTAGATCGTATTTTTACTCGGGTGGGGGCAGCCGATGATCTGAGCGCTGGACAAAGCACGTTTATGGTAGAAATGAGTGAAACCGCAAAAATTTTACTGTCAGCCACTTCCCGAAGCCTACTGTTGTTAGATGAGGTCGGCCGTGGGACCAGTACGTATGATGGTTTGAGTATCGCCTGGGCTCTAGTGGAATACATTCTGGATCGTGGAATTTTGGGGGCTCGGACTCTCTTTGCCACCCATTACCACGAAATGACCCAATTGGAATCTCAACGAGAGGGAATTAAAAACTACACGGTCCTGGTACAGGAGAAAGGGCAGGATGTGTTATTTCT
>QJYE01000397.1 GCA_003235785.1 Nitrospirota bacterium | reverse complement strand
ACATTGAGCAACCCCATTAAACCAATCTTCAGAAATTCCAAATGGCGCGTTGGCTACTCCGGGAGGTGTTGGCCCGCCCGCCGTCCCCAATGCGGCAACAGCCGTCGCTGAGACATTCATCGAATTCACACCAAAAATTCCGGCAAAGAACGTGGAAATGGGACCATTGGCAGCACCATCTCGTCGGGCCGTCACCTGAACGGCGTTCGGACGGGTCACCGTAGGCGTAAATGTTTTGGCATTCAGATCCCACGTCCCCAATTCCACTTCGCCTCCCGCAATGGTAATATTCTCCACATCTGAGGCTTCATTCGCATAACCAGCAGTTTCCCCGGAGGTGATGATCTGGAATTGTTCCAAGCTGGTGAGGCTCCGACTCAAATTTTGTTGATCCCCCGGGGCCAAGGCCAAATAGGTCAGCCCCAACTGGCGTCCAGCCGATAGAGCAGCCGCATCAGCCGCATTCTGCAATTGATTGCGGGTTACCAGGGCGTGACCGACATCAATCGCAAAGGCAGCCATCATCACGACCAAGCCACTCAAAACGGCAACGGTGACGCCTGCCACCCCCCGTTGATTCATGTTTTTTCCGACTGTATTTGATGCGTTGCACTCAGACATATCCAGCCTCCTCGATTATTCGTTCATCATCGTCACACTAGCCGTAAGCTGATTCGTCGTGATTCCCGGAATGAGGCTATCAATGACAAAAAACTGCCAGGGGATCGTGGACGTAACCGTTAAAGGATTCCCAGTGCCGGCACCAACCCCATTTACTCCAACATTCAAGCCCGTAGTGGGCACCCCTCCATTATTCAGGGCTTGGGCAACCACCGCCTGAATCTCGGCTTGGCCGTTCCCGGAAAAAAACAAGGTGCCTTGTCGGGTCCCCTCACGAGTGGCATTGACTAGAACTTCTTGAAACCACAGCATGCGTCCAAAATCGATCGCACCAAATACGAGTGATGCAAGAATTGGTAAGATGAGAGCAAACTCTACCGCTGCGGAGCCCTGTTCTGATTGCCTTAGTTTTTGTAATCGTTGACTCAAGTAGACATTCATAGCTTTTGCCCAATCCCGCTAAATGGTTTGGAGGTGACGACCAGCCCGTGTCTCCCAATTCCGTGGACATTCCCGTTCAAAAAGTCGTTCTGGTTTTCAGAAAAACGATGTCGGGAATGCGGAGGGAAGAGGTAGGTCGATCGTGTGAGCCCAACGTAACCTGACAAGATATCTCATAACTCACGCCTGTCACCTCACGTCTTCAAACTGCTAGCTCCCCATAGCCACAATAATAATATTGGCGGCATTCTGATACATCGTCACCACGGTCCGACCCATAGCCGTTTGCGCACCAATGATCGTTGAACCAATCAGTGCGGCCATCAGAGCATATTCAATGGCTGTCGCCCCTTCATTGCTCAAAAAAAGTTCCTTCACGATTGACCCAATATACTCACTGATGTTTTCAGTTATCGTGAATACTTTCACCATGGCCGTCACCTATTTCCTTCTTTTTTGTGGCTGAACCCCATTCTTTTAATCTGCCAAAAATTTTCACATTCTGAGACCTGCATACTCCCAGGAGGCCGTCCCTGTGTTCAGAGAATCAGGGACAGCCTCGGGAAGCAAAGTCCCCCAAAAAAGGTATTAGGTACCAGCGATGCCGGCATCCACTTGCTGGAAGGCTCCGTTCACTGTTTGACCTAAGTTCTGCACGGCAACCACAATCACTGCGGCGATCAAAGCAGCCAACAACCCGTACTCAATGGCGGTGGCTCCCTCTTCATCATTCATGAAACGTTTCATTTGATTCACCATAGCGCATCTCCTTAACGGGCGAAGTTAAAATTTTTCGTTACGTCAAACTGCCCGGAATATTCTGACGTAAACGTTGCCCCTTGCACTTCCATTCCTTCGGCAACCCGGCAATCAGAGACCAACTCTGACCTGTGGTTTTGCGCCCATGCCTTACGACATGGCCGCCTTTTTCGGGAAGGGGCACCCGATCAATCTGATTGAGCATCGTAATCCGCTGATGTTCATTCACCCCAACCAGCGATCCACAATTTTTCCTTTCTGTTCTGCTTCGCATACACCCTTATCGACCCGGCCTGAAAATACTTGCGTAAGCTTTTCTTGGATTTTTTTTTATCTTGTGTTGCAGTGCGATAGATTGCCTCCCTTCGTTAACCACGGAGATAAATATGGGTTGAATTGGACATCAAATACATCTTCGTTATGCAC
>QJYE01000276.1 GCA_003235785.1 Nitrospirota bacterium | reverse complement strand
TCCAACTCCTTCTCAATTCGTTGGGAATCTTTCGTGGGATGACGTAATAAATCTTTCAGATTCCAGGATGGCAATGTCGTAGACATAAAGACTCCTTTACTCTTGTTTGCAGGATCACAACACGATAGGAGTGAAGAATGTTACAAGAAAGGGGTATAAAAAATCAGAAATATGGGGAGGAGATTTTCTGGATAAAGGAACAGAAAAGATTGGAGCTGGCGACAGGGATCGAACCTGCGACCTGCGGTTTACAAAACCGCTGCTCTACCAACTGAGCTACGCCAGCAACAAGAAAAATATGAAAGGTATCATACCAAAGCTTGACGAGTGGGACCAACAGGTTGCAGAAATATTTTTCGGATCTCGAAATATTTTAGGACATCGTGAGGAGAACTTTTAGAATCCCGGGTTGTGCGGCCTGTTCCATGGCGTTAAGACCTTCCTCCAAGGGAAAGCGAGCATGGATGAGTGGTTCAACCTGAATCATTCCTCCGCTTAATAAACGAAGGGCCGGGGCAAACGGCCCGCAGCGTGAGCCTATAATGGAAATTTCGTGAATGACGAGTTCCGTCATATTGACTGACACTTCCCCATGGTAGGTCGATTTGAGCACGATGGTTCCTTGGGGACGAACTAACTGTGTGGCCATGGTGAGTCCTTGAGGGCTTCCCGTGGCTTCCACCACAATATCGGCACCAGGAGGGATAGCCTGGAATTCTGCCGCCACCGTTATGCCTTTTGAGGCCAACCAGGCGTTCCGCTCATTATGGCGTCCCAGGAGTGTGACGTGGCAACCGGTCAGGGCCAAGACTTGGGTGCAGAGCAGGCCTAATTTCCCATCCCCAATGATCACAACTCGATCGGTAGGGTTAATGGTAATCCGTTCGGTGATTTCACAGGCGGCAGCAAGCGGCTCGATAAATACGGCTTGTTCATTGGAGAGTGAATCTGGCACGACAGAGAGATTCTCAACAGGAAGCGAGAGATAATCCGCGAAGGCTCCGTCCCTCCCCATAATTCCTAACGTGGTGCGAGTGGGACAATGAGTTGGGCGTCCCTGGAGACAGGTCTGACATGAACGACATGCCGCATTAATTTCGCCCACGACTCGCTTGCCAACGAGTGAGGAATTCCCTGACGCAGAGTTCACCACCCCCACGAACTCGTGCCCCAGCACTCCCTGAAAATCCATATAGCCTTTGACAAGATGTAAATCCGTTGAGCAGATGCCGGCTTGCAAGACCTGGATGATCGCCTCCTGCGGCTTTGGCTCTGGTTTCGGTCGGTTCGTTTGCAGGCGAAGGCCTTGCTCAAACACTAATGCTCGCATGTTCCCCCCTCACCTGATTTCATGAACAGCATGATTGCGCCATACAACCAAAATCTTAGCAAAATGGCTTGTGATATTCAGGAAAAAGCCATAAGTTTAAAAAAAACTACCTAAAATTTTCGTAATGATTGTCGTGTCCATGTCTTTCCAAAAAAGGTTTTTAAAATTTTGTCGATACTGAAGCAGGAATTCAACTCTGACGTAAAAGGAGAGGTTGTCATGTTTTTAGGATTTGCTTCAGCCCTTTCAGGGATTCAAGCCGGCAGTCGACTTCTTGGCACGAGTGCCCACAATATTGCCAATGCCCAGACGGAAAATTTCAAACGGACACGAGCCGCCTTTGAAGATTCATCCGGCGGAGGCGTGATTGTTTCATTGAGCACAGAGAATCGACCCGGCCCTCAACTTCCTTCCGGTGAGGCTACTTTCACTTTTCAAGAAGGGTCAAATGTTGAGTTAGAGGCAGAACTGGTGAATACGTTAGAAGCCACCAACCTGATTGAAGCTAATCTGGCAAGTCTCCGAACTCAAGACAGGGTATTGGGCTCTTTGTTGGATATTATCGGATAGCTGAGAGATTTTAAGCGTCGGCTTTCACCTGTCCCGGGGCTCTTCCTTCCCTTCGTTCCTTCCAGGATTCTGTTTTTCACGAACTATTGTCGAATCTTTTTAATATCTAATATTGAGTGGGTCTTTATGGCGACCCGCACCAATCCCTTTCGCGTCACCGTTTACGAAAAACCTCAACGGACCGCAAAGGTCTGCCTACGTATTTGAAAACCCCTACCGTCTCAAGGTCTTAGCGCATCTCATCCAAAAGAATCGCATCTCTTTAGGTCATAATGATAAGTAGCCTGTCAAAATGGTTGAAAGACCATAGTTGTTTTTTAAACCTGTCCAATGTTTTTATGAATTTCTCCCTCGTAA
>QJYE01000285.1 GCA_003235785.1 Nitrospirota bacterium | reverse complement strand
GTGACAACGCTATCACAGTATACCGAATCATGGGAGTGTCGACCGAGGAATAGGCCCACAGCGCCATCCCAAAAAAATAAATAATCATGGGGAATATGCTGATTTCCGCTCCGGTATTCACGGAAAGAAAGACTTGCAAAAATCCAATGAAAACCATGGCCGATCCCACCATTTTCATGGCCACCTGCATTTGACGATTTTCCTGCTCTTCCACCTCCTCATCCTGAACCGGTGGACGGGCAGGAGGTTTCGGGGCAACAGGGTCTTCAGTGGGTTGCTGATCTGCGTCGGTACTCATGTTTACCACTTGAAATGTTTGCTTAACGTCAGCCCTTGCTGAGAATAGGATGACCCCATGGAAGAACCATAGAGTCGGGTTGGAATGTCTTGCATATGTTCGTACATCACTTTGAAAAAGGTTTGCCCGTCTTGAATTCGAAATGGCACATCATGTGGCCGTACTTCTAGCACCACCTGTGTGCCTTTACGCGTAGGATTAGCATAGCCAAATCCCGGATCGAAAAATCCCGCATAATGGGTGCGCAATTCCCCACAGGCGGCTTCATAGGCTACCATTTCTGCCGAATATCCTGGCGGAACTTGTATCCGTTCTTTGGAAGCCAAGATATAAAATTCCTCAGGTTCTAAGAGCATGGTCGCCGTGCTATTACGATGGATCGGCTCCCAATAATCCGCGGCTGAATAATGCCCGATCTTACTCAAATCCACAATATGACTATTTTTCTTCGCCCTGTATCCGACAATCCCCTGGCCTTCGTCTACATTGCCTCGTAAATCCACTCGTAGAAACAATCCATTATCGACGCGTAGATCTTTAACGGGTAATGGTCGGTCAGTCGCTCCATCTTCCCCATTATGGCACAACAACGGGGTTTTGCGATGAACAGCCCGCAGGGATGTATCTGAAACCAAAGGCTTCCCTGACATGAGTCGCAATTGGTTCAATGCCAAGCCCGCATGTACTCGAATGGTAAACGACCGCGGGACAATTTCCAAAAATAACGGCCCCTGATAGCCCGCCCGTACTTCATCAAACCCCACATGAAGATCGGTCACTACGCGGGTAAAAATATCCAATCGGCCCGTGGAACTTTTGGGATTCGTCCGGCCACGGACATCTTTGGGCAGCTTGAGTCGTTCCATCAACGGCACTAAATAGACGTGCCCTTTTTCTAGAATGGCCCCTTCGCTTAAATCCATGTCGTACATCACCAGATCTGAACGATACAGATCTTCAATGGTGAATTGGGCCTGTTGATCGGAGGGTTCGGGGAGAAAGCTGCTGAGCAATCGATAGGCTTTCGTGCCTAATCGTAGATCCAGGCTGGCTGGTTGGATCTGCTCTTGGGCAATGGGCACATCGGCGCAAATGGCACCCTGACGGACAAGCGTACGCAATCGTTGGAATGGAAGAATGCCTGATTTACGTGGAGAGGCCATCAATGATCATCCATCGCCCCGGCACTACACATATCACGCGAAGCGGATGTGTTCACCATCGGCAATTCTTTTTTATCAGTCGTTGAGGGTTGGGGGTAATGATAGGTTTTATTTTCGAAATTTTTGAGCACCGCCCCCTCGTCATCCAAATTTAACAGATATTCATTCGGCAATAACGGGATTTTCCCACCGCCGCCCGGGGCATCAATCACAAAATGTGGAACCGCCATGCCACTCGTGTGGCCCTGAAGCGCCTGGATAATTCGTAAACCGGTTTCTACGGTCGTTCGAAAATGATTGGTGCCTTTGGTGAGATCCGCCATATACAAGTAATAGGGCTTGATTCGGGCAAGAAGCAATTGATGCATGAGGCGTTTCATGATGTCGGGGTCATCGTTGACTCCTTTGAGCAATACCGTTTGTGCCCCCAAAGGGATTCCCGCATCCGCTAAACGCCCACAGGCTTCCTTCACTTCCGGCGTTAACTCATCCGGATGGTTAAAATGCAAATTCATATAAATGGGATGGTACTGCTTGACGATTTCACATAATTCCGGAGTAATTCGTTCTGGAAGGGTCCCAGGCACCCGGGTCCCGAATCGAATCAATTCCAAATGAGGGATGGACCGAAGGGCCTTGAGAATTCGTTCGATTAAATGATCAGGCAGGAGTAACGGATCACCCCCGGATAAGATGACATCCCGTACTTCGGTATGTTCCCTCAAATAGGCGACTGCCTGATCCAACTCACCCTTCTTCAGAAAACCAGGCTTTCCTACCAATCGTTTGCGGGTACAAAACCGGCAATAAATCGGGCATTGATTGGTCACCATGAGCAGCACCCGGTCTGGATACCGGTGTACTAAATGGGGGACGGGACTATCAGTATCTTCCTCAAGCGGGTCATCCTGAGCATCAATGTCGTCCAATTCAATGCTCTCTGGTACGACCTGTTTCCAAATCGCATCGCCTTTTTCTTTGATCGTCGCCAGGACGGTCGGCGTAATTCGCATCGGGTAGGGGCCAACAATATCTGCGATTTCTTTTTCATCGACGCCTAACTGCTTGGCCAAGTCCTTGGGTTTGGTGATACTTCGTGCGAGAACTTTTTTCCAATCCTCCATAACTTAGTCCTTCCTTTCATCTTGCGAATTGAGGGGTGGGTTGGAGGCTGCACCAGATTCATGCCCATTCGAGGGGTAGGTGTCGAGGTATTCCAGAATCTCTTCCGTCTCGGTCAAGACGATCTCCCCGTCAACCAACACTGGAACAAAATATTGCCCAGACGCTTCATAGACGGATGTTCGAAGGGGCCGGACATCAGGCACGATTTCATCTTCGTATGCGAGACCCTGCTTCGCCAACTTTTGGCGAACCACTTCACATTCCGGACACCATGCTGTGTGATAAAGCTTCATCATTGTTCAGAATCGTGAAATTTCGCTTGATTTATTGTACCAGTCTCATTTGATCGGCGTCTGTTTCACTAATTGCCCATTACGGGGCGGTTGAAAAAAGCCCCCAGCGGCGTTCCCTGCCTTCGCCGGAGCGGCTTCGCGCAGGCAGGTCGCCATGTTTCCGTGCTCACGTACTGAAAGTACGCTCCGCGCGCAAACATGACTGCGGCCTTGCTGGACGAACTTTTTTGAACCGCCCCGAGGCCTCTGATATGCAACATGCCTGTGAGCCTATAAGCCCTTGAAAATTATTATTATTCAACACTCTCATTATCATGACTCTTGGGCCACTGCACAAGGTGCCATCACGGCATCCCGCATTCCATGGATAATCTTTTTATCTTTGGGACAGATCGTGGCTAAAACCCCGCCTAATTCGGCCTGACCCTCCACCACAAAATAATAGGGAGACAACCGTACCCGCCCTTCCATAGGGATTCCCGTACTCGACTGCCCATCAAAATATTCAACCACAACCACTCGTCCCTTGTGAAATGCTTGAAGAATTGAAGGTGTTGTGTGGAATAAATCCAAGGCCTGAGAGAGGGTCTTCTTCCATTCTTGCTGCGACATATCATGGCCAATCGAGACCCCACGACTTCCCCAGGCCAATTCAGAAAATCCTGAAACCTTAATAACATACTGCCGTTCTTTTTGCGTGGCATCTCCCAACCAATCCCAGTTGGACACCGCATGATTCCGATGCCGTAATCCAGGAATGACGGCGGTGGGAGGAAGAGCCCTAGGATCCAAGATCCAAGTAGGCGGCGTAATGGCCTGAAGGCATTCCATTGATTCCGACGAAAGCGCCTTTTCCCAAAATGGCGACAACATCGGATGATGAATCAAGGCCAAGGCCAACTTTTCTTCCATCCAGGGCTTATACGGAGGCGTTACCACGGCTCGACCCTTTTTGGCACTGTAGATGATCAACTCCCCTTTGGGAATATTCTTTAGGTCAAACAACTCGAAAAACCGGTAGATCAAGGAAACCGGATGATCGTGCCCTTCCTTTTGAACAAAGAGCCCTTCTTCCGTAAATCGAATATCCCGAGGATGGACGCAATAGGCTTCCCATCCCTCCTGAGACAGTTGTGTCGCCACCCACTGCATTTCTGCGCGATAGGCATCCGCTTCATCAGAGACCACCATGGCCATACTGTAGGGTTTGCCCTTGATGGCTCCTTTCAGCATGTGGGAAAAATTTTCAATCAGGCCGTTGGAACTGGGCCATACCGACGCTCCCTGTTGAGCATACATGTGGCTCAAACTGCCGGTTAAGCCGATTCCGCCCGGCACCGAGTCGAGCTCTGTCAACGCCATACCGGATTCGGTCGGAATCAGATCAGGGCGAATCACCCCGGGCACATGATTTTTAAAGCGATTCATCCTGGCGAATTCCAGCAGGTCGGCTGGTTTGCCCATATCGAAATATTCATGAACCCAGGTGGGTTGTGTACCCTTGAGACTCTCAAAATACAACCGGTTCAGTGCGGTATAAAACGCTAAAAGATGCTGGCCAAGTGTCTCCAGAAATGTCGCCTGCTGAATTGAAAGCACAAAAGGATGACAGGCAATGCGCCAATTATCTTCTTTTCCGTCCACAAACAGCCCATCCTGAAGCAGATTTTCGCGAAAAATTTTGTAAGGCGGACATGCCACTAGAGAATGTTCCTGGTTAAGGATAGGAAGTTTTGGCTAAGCCACGCGCTCATGATGCCAACATAAGCCCAGGCCGCACGAACGACCACTGATAGCGAAGTACGCCACACACTGAATTCCTTGACTGAAAACGGCGGAGGAAAAAGATGTGATGTGCATAATCACCCCCTCGATTACGAAGGGGTCAGGGACAGGCAAGAGCCTTTGTTGCAAATCGTGGCATAGGCTCAGGATCGTAACATGCCTTTTTCAAACCAGACAAGATAAAATGCTTGAGGGCGCCGATGAAAATTTCACCTCCCCAGCGAGGGGAAGCTTTCCAATCGTCACTCTTCCCCAGACAACACAAGATCGCGTATAAATACGGTCATGTGGCGATCATGCCTGCATGTTCAAGATAGCACTGTATTGTTTCGCTGCTTAACAGACTTATCAAACAACCTCCTCCGTTCACCTTGAGGCTGTCGAAGGGTAACTAAAACCACAGACCAAGAGAGAATGGCGATTTCGCAGGCCAACTCACGCATAACGTTTCGTCAACCGAGCTTGCACTCACCCGTTAGGATTCATGTCTCTGATACTCCATCCATTGCACATTAAGGATCAATTGCGGATGCAGCAATGCCTGACGTCCACCATTCAGGGTGGCAACCCCCCTCTCGCTACCTGGGCCTTTGCGCCTCATTACATGTGGAAAGACGTGTTTCGGTACTTCTGGAGCGAGGTGGATGGCTGGTGGTGCCTCTTTGCCGAATATGCTGACCATCTGTTTATGCCCCTACCTCCCTTGGGTCCGAACCCAGGAGAAGGTTCTCCTTCTTCGGGCTCATTACAGGAAGTCCTGAGCCAGGTCATGTCCTTTATGGATACCCGTAATACAAACTCGCAGTTCACCAAAATTGAAAACATTCCTGAAGCACTCAAAGAAGTCATCCAACCTTGGGGGTATTCCCTGACACCGAACAATTCGGATTATCTCTACCGGACTGAAGACTTGGTGCAGTTGAAAGCCAGTGCCTACAAGTCCCAACGTGCGGCCTACAACCGGTTCTGTCGTACGCACCGCAGTCGTGTAGTCCCGTATAGCATTATCGACCGCGATGGGTGTCTGGCGTTGTTTCACCGATGGGCTCACCAAAAAGAAGAAACCTCGACTTCCCATGATGAACCTCACGCCGAAATAGCGCGTCTGAAGGTGCGAGAGGCGGCCAGTGCACACAGGGTCGTCCTCCAAGAATATCGCGAACTCGGCCTTACGGGTCGAGTCGTCTGGGTCGATGGCTCGATTAAAGCCTATGCCTTTGGATATCCCCGCTCTCAAGACGTTTTCTGTGTGCTACTGGAAGTCGCAGATCGGTCAGTCCATGGTCTCGCACCCTATCTGTTTCGGGAGTTCTGCCGTGAATTTCAGCAATATGCGTGTATCAATACCATGGATGATTCCGGGCTTCCCAGTGTGATACGAGCCAAACGGGCCTACCATCCCTGTCAATTGGTGGCCAACTATCGTGCGCAACCTTCGTCAGGCTTGAGTACCCGTAACCTCTAGCAGTTGTTCTCTCGGAAATAACACCCGTATAATGGAATCGTGTGTGCTCACAATTATTGAGAATTTGATTCCGGGATAGGATTTATTTATGAAGGGCCATGAATTTGGTATCGAACAATTTCGGGTAACTGAGGAACCGTTTTACCAGGAGGTCAACGGGGAAATTGATCTGTTTACCGTGGGGGCAGCCAATAAGATGCCGGTCATGTTGAAAGGACCCACGGGCTGTGGGAAAACCCGGTTTGTCCAGTATATGGCCCATCGGCTGAATCGCCCCCTGATCACGGTCGCCTGCCATGAGGACCTCACCGCGTCGGACTTAATTGGACGCTATTTATTGAAAGGGGAGGAAACCCTTTGGATCGACGGACCCCTGACCCTGGGAGTGAAACATGGGGCCATTGTCTATCTGGATGAAGTCGTTGAAGCGCGTAAAGATACGACGGTCCTGATCCATCCCCTGAGTGATGATCGACGATTCTTACCCATTGAGAAAAAAGGACAACTCATCCAAGCCGTCGATGACTTTTTGTTGGTCATTTCGTACAACCCTGGGTATCAAAGCGTCCTGAAGGATTTAAAACAAAGCACCAAACAGCGATTCATGGCCATTGAGTTTGGCTATCCATCCAAAGACATTGAGATTCAGATTGTCGAGCATGAAGCCAAGGTGTCTCGCGACATAGCAACCCGCTTGGTCAAATTAGGGGAAAAAGTGCGGAACTTGAGAAACCATGGGCTCGAGGAAGGCGTGAGCACCCGACTGTTGATTTATGCAGGAACGTTGATTCAGCAGGGCGTGGCACCCGCCCGGGCCTGTGACGCCTCTATTACCCGCCCGATTACCGACGATACCGACATGCAACGCAGTATTCAGGAACTCATTAAAGCCATTTTTTAGCGATTGTTTCCCGAAAAATAAAGGTTTCCCATGAAACACGCTATTGTCCTATTTGCCGTATCAAGCGTCCTCTTGTTTTCCGGTTGCAGCAGTTTGATGCATCCCAAAGCAGATGAATTTTACACACAAGCCAAAGGTGAGACTGGAAAACAGACGGCTCTTGCATTGCTGGCCATGATGGAAGCCAGTGTGCCTCAAGCTAAAGGGGAGCTAGGCGAATCGCCAGGGCTCGACAATTTACACAACCAGTTCCATGCCTTTCATAACACGTTCTGTGAATTTACCGAGCAACAATCGGCGACGACCGCGTTTGAACACGCCTACACCATCAACAAAGAACTCAAAACCGTCTTCCACCGGCTATGGAAGTTTAAGGATGATACAGCCCTTCGCGGGGTTCACCTGGATTTATTTTC
>QJYE01000271.1 GCA_003235785.1 Nitrospirota bacterium | reverse complement strand
GGCCTGGTGGTGTGGCCAAGCAGTGCAGCCAACACCGGAAAAAAGGCGCGCAGTGTTTGGCTCAGCAAGTTTTGGCGCCGCCGGAGTTGGCGAACCGCGCAGGATAACCCGAAGGGCCACACCACGGCCAAGATGGTTATAGCGCTTGAACATCCTCGAATAATCTGCCGACTCTAAAAGTCTTTGCCCTTACCACGCGCGCTCCCTTAAAGGGCGAGGGAGTATGGAAATGTGTTGAGTGAAAATTACCACGCAAGCTACCTGAAGGCACCTTTGCGATAAAGCCGCCAAAACGTGGTCAGGCCCGCCCAAATGGGATGGCGACGTTGGACGGGGGTCAATTCAATTTTCACCCCGGAATGCCGCTCGATTTTCCAGATGAGGTAATCCGCGCCTCCCTGGAACGTAAAGGCGGCTTTCATCAGGCGCAAAATCGATAAAAATTTCCCCTGCACTTTTCGAACAGTCCAGGCTAATCGATTCTTGGTGTGATCCCCCCTGGAATATTCCATCTCATACATGGTTATGTCGTTCCGCTGAATGACCTTGACCTTTGGGAAATGGGCTGAAAACGTCGCATGTGCGACTTGTTCATAATAGGCTTGGTTACTGTCCCACAATGTGGCGATTCGCCCTTTTGATTCGGCACGTAATTCGGCGCTATAACTGAGGCCCAACCCAATACTCCATACATCTTTGGCTGAAAATTTCTGTGGCAACTGCGGAAGTACATTTCCCAAAAATGTCAACACCGCTCGGCCCAGCCCTGAGATAATCCGTTGACTCATCGCTTGGCTGGGACATGCCATCACAGCGGTCGGTTGGGCAAATCGGCCCCAAAAGTATGAATGAAACCATTGTGGAGTCACACTTCGCTCAAAATCCTCTAAGGACAAGACCGCATATTTCATCCGAACAACTCGCGCTTCTAGATTCACCTCTCCGTAAAACACATTGGGCGGAAGCCACCGATTGAGAAGCGCCAACCAAAATGACGGATACACCGCCGCATACTGATCCACAATGACATAACAATCCACTAATCCGTCTTGATCTGTTCCCGCCCGCAAGCACGAGCCATACAATAAGATTCCTTGGACAGCATTCTCATATTTCTTGGCGAGAAAATTCCCTGCTGCCTGAATGGATTGAGGGATAGGTTGAGCACTCGGCTGGCCGACGATCTCGAGGACTGTTGGGGAAACGTCCATAAAAGTTATTCAGTCTTCAACCGCACAAACGAGAGTTCGCCAGGAGAATCCAGAATCAATGGTTCCTTAGGATTGGACGACCGATACACCTCACCATCCAACACAAATCCACTGTTCAACACTAAGCGAAGCTCTGAGAGGTTTTCACTGACATAGCCATGTTCTATCGTCGCTAGAGGATGAGTGGTTCCACGAAACAGCGCGGGTAAGACACGCCACAAATAGCGATACGGCACTCGAAGACTCGTATAGCGTAAAGCCCCCGAATGCTTGCTCCAAAACGGCTTCATGCCTAAAAATAAGCGATTCAGGGTGGTGACCAGCAAAACTAAATATTCCTGCTGAATCGGTTCAGATTGTCCTGCTGTCACGCCCACCGTGATGGGATTCAACCCTTTTCGAGAACCAGTGGCTAACGCCAATAGAAATTTCAGCAGAATCAACCCTGCTCCCCATTCCCCTAACCGGCCTATCGACTGCTTGGTTTCGATGCCTAGTTGCGTGCCATGATATATAGCCCCGGCTCCGAAAAACATCCCATGCAGCGGTTCACGGCTTTCTGGAAAACGAATACGAAGAACCGGTCGTGTTTCAAAAGATAATTTCGGAGTCATGGCCTCGGCTTGCACCAACAATTGTTCAAGCGTATTTCGCTCAAATTTCCCCACCCCCACATCTCCCGCAATGAGATTGGCTGTCCCTGCGGGCAATACGGCCATACGCGGCATGACGGCAAAGGGACGATGATAAAACAAGGCTCCCATGGTGGCTTGAACGGTTCCATCCCCTCCATTGATGACCACACAATTCACCTGACGCTGGGCAAACCTTTTCAGAGCCTCTAAGATTTCTGCAGGCGAATTGACCTCTGCCCATGGCACTTCTGAGTACGTGCTATAGATTTCTTGAAAAATATCCGGTTTCCGTCTATTCCGCCCACTGAGCGAATTATGAAGAATTCCCACATGCATTTTAAAAGAAGTCAGTTGTAAAAAGTGAGAAGAACGCAACCAAAGAAGGAACAAGAAGAAGTTGCTTACAAGAAGTCAGTTGT
>QJYE01000416.1 GCA_003235785.1 Nitrospirota bacterium | reverse complement strand
CTGATTCGATTACTCGATCAGATTCGGAATTCCCCTGTCCAACCCAATACCAGTTTACTCACCCAATCCTTTGACTCCACTAAGCAGGTCGACTTTGGCCGCCTGGTGCTCAAACACATGGGCTACGATTTTCAACGTGGGCGCCTCGATCTTTCGGCCCATCCCTTTACTACTTCGTTCCATCCAACTGATGTTCGGGTCACAACACGCGTGTTCGACTCCGACCTGCCCTCCTGCCTGTTTAGTTGCATCCATGAAGGAGGCCATGGCTTGTACGAACAAGGATTACCCTCCAAGTACTATGGGACGCCATTGAGCGAAGCCATTTCCTTAGGCATTCATGAAAGCCAATCACGCCTGTGGGAAAATTCTGTGGGCCGATCCCAAGCCTTCTGGCAATATTTTTATCCAAAGTTACAGGAAGTCTTCCCAGCCCAACTTGGCGGGGTGCAGACAGACGAATTTTATTTTGCCATCAATCGCGTAGCACCCTCGTTCATTCGGGTCGAAGCCGACGAGCTGACCTATAATCTGCATATCATGGTGCGATTTGAAATTGAGCTGGATGTCATTGAAGGCCGAGTTCAGGTCGAGGAATTACCCGAAATATGGAACGCGAAAATACAGGAGTATTTAGGGATCACCCCGCCTAACGATGCAGAAGGTGTGCTCCAAGATGTCCATTGGTCATTTGGCGCTTTTGGATATTTCCCCACCTATACATTGGGAAACCTCTATGCCGCCATGTTATTTCATCAAGCTAAAAAAGATATCCCTGTCCTTGAAAAGACTATTGGGGAGGGGAACTTTCTGCCCTTAAAAAATTGGCTGAATGATCGGGTACATCGATGGGGACGGCAGTATTCGGCTGGCGAACTCATTCAGCGAGTGACAGGCCAAGCGCTGACACCCGAGCCCTTTATCCAAGATCTTGAAGAAAAATTTGGCAACCTGTATCAATTCTCGACCCAGCGCCATTCTCAAAACCCTTCCTAATCAATCAACTTTACAGGCGTTTTACATCTTACCGGGCAAATCCACCGACAGCTTGTCATTCGACTCTCCACAACCCTAGCCTACTCCCACGTTTCACGTGGTATTGCCAACAGCGGACACAATTCCCTCACGTCTTACACATGGCAATCCATTTCTTTTCACTTTAATGAAGGAGCATACGTCATGAAATTCACATTCAAACCGCTGTCCACCCTGATGCTGGCCCTATGCCTGTCATTGGGCTTATTTATTCCCATTACTGGGGCTATAGCTGCCATCAAAGCAGATTTGAATACAGCAACCCTTGAACAGTTGGAAGCCGTGAAGGGTATTGGGCACGATACGGCACAAAATATTTTAGATTACAAAAAAGAACATGGAAATTTTGGCACGATGAATGACTTAGAGGCGGTCAGTGGGGTAGGGAAAGTACGGTTAGAAGCGTTAAATGAAGCCTTTATGGTGGAATCCTCCAAAAAGGATGAAAAATAAATTTCTATGAAATAAAAATAAACCGGTCAACCGTTGCCCTTTCCCCAAACGAAAGGGCAACGGCTGCATTCTCAATCAACATTCATTTTTCATTCCTTCAAAAACCCGATCCAGCTTAATACCCCATTGCCGCATTCAGCTTTTTCGCCTGGGCCGATGTCAGAGAAAAAGCTTCCGTGGTCTCCACGCGAGATGGCACCAGCATAATGGTATGGAAGGAAATATCACGAATCGCGAGCTTTTGCTCAGGATTATCTGCCGGACTTAACTCCACAGCCTCCACTGAACTCATGATTTCGCTGGTATCTTGCCGGCCATAGGCTTCCACCACCGTGCGAACCATGTCCATAATCTGTTGATTCGTCTCATGCTCAGTGATCACCTGATCGACTAATTCGATGACAGGGCTCGCCTCTTCGGTCACATCAAAATTTTGAATCCGTTCTTTACGACGCAAAAACAACAAATCATTATCCACATCCTTACTGAATGCGCCGTAAGGAAAACGCACAAATTCCCAATGCAAGCCCTTGAATCCTTTCCCTAACATTTGCAACTCCGCCAGAAATAACAACTGTTGCAATTTCACGTCACTCATCAAGCCCATGGATTCCGTCAAGTGCAAGGTATAAATCAACAAGGCCCGATCACTCGTTACTTCTATGGGTTTTCGCATAGATTCTCCACATTTTCAGTTAACACCAGAAACTTCTATAAATTCCTTGACCCCATCAACCACTTGCGGTTTAATAGTCCCTTCTTCATTCTTGGAAATCTCCTCCCATGCCAAAACCCGTCAAAGAACTTGAACTGCTCAAATCCCATCTCACGAAAAACAGCCTAAAGCTGACCCGGCAGCGCGAATTAATCCTGACGACGTTTTTAAAATTAGAGCATGTCACGGCGGAACAGTTATATCATAATCTGGCCAAGAAAGACCCTCACATTGGGCTGGCCACCATCTATCGAACCTTAAAACTCTTTTGTGAGATCGGCCTTGCCCAGGAGCGCCATTTTGGGACACAGACCCAATTTGATAATGTGGCCCACAAAGGCCATCATGACCACCTTATTTGTACTGAATGTGGGAAAATTGTGGAATTTAGCAATTGTCAAATTGAAGAGCTTCAAGAAGCCGTCGCCAAAAAAAATGGGTTTACCATAGAAACCCACAAACTAGAACTTTACGGTCTCTGCGACACCTGCCAAACGACATCCTCCAATCCTTAATACCCGAATCCATTCTTTCCTCCTTCTTTCTCCCACAGGTTTTACAGATATCCAGGCATTTAGGATTCGACCATGAAGATCTTGCTCCACACGGGCAACACATAGTAAGGTATTAATTATGAAAATGATTATCCAAATCGATAGGAAATTCAACATGCTTCATTCCTTTTTTATGCTTTTGACTTTCATGCTGTTGTACTTTGGAATGTTAGGGGTGCCGGATCTGTCTGCGGAGGAATCGGTTGTGGTGTATTCGGGGCGGGCGGAGCGACTCATTAAACCCGTGTTGGATCACTTTCAACAAACAACCGGCACCACAGTGCAACTTCTGACCGCAGGTAGCACAGAATTGGTAAACCGGTTACGTGCAGAGGGAGCCCAGTCCCCTGCTGATGTGTTTATCACGAATGAGGCCGGTGCGTTGGAAATGGCGCGCCATCTCCACTTACTCCAACCGATTACCCTTCCGACCGTGGCCACCACAATTCCCACACAGTTTCGCGCACCTGACAATAGTTGGATCGGGCTTTCCGGACGCATTTGGATTGTCGTGTACAACACCAATATGGTCGACCCTTCAACCATTCACTCCCTATTGGATCTGGCCACACCCCCATGGAAAGGGAAACTGGCCATCCCTAATGCCAGCAGCGAGTATCTTCAAGCCGGTGCGTCGATGGTGCTTGCTGCCAAAGGGGAAAAGACGGCCGATGCCTTCTTGCAAGGCATTCGTGATAACGCCGGCAATGAGGTTTATGCGAAAAATCGGCAAATCGTGGATGCTGTGGCCAAAGGGAAAGTCGCCGTGGGTCTTGTGAATCACTATTATATATTTCGCCATTTGGGCACAGATCCCCAAGCGCCGATCGCCCCGTTGATTACTGATCAAGACAACGATGGCATCGGTGCCATTATGAATGTGGCGGGCATTGGCCTTACCGCTCATGCCAAACATATGTCCGCTGCCAACGAATTGATCACCTTTTTAATGTCCTCGGCCGGGCAAGAAATGTTTGCGAGCATCAATAAAGAATATCCGGTGAATCCTTCGATTCAAGCAGACCCTGTCTTACCCCCTTCTTCGTCGTTTCGCGCATCGACGATTCCCTTAACTCGACTTGCAGAACTTCGTGAACCCATCATCCAAACCATTGAACGGCTAGGCCTTCGCTAACCCTTCCGGGTTGTTGAACATGAGTCGCCATTTGCCTTTGACTCCTTTGTCGATCATGGCATTGGGGACTGCTGCGATGTTGACGTTTCCCCTGCTCTACGTCACCTACTCAGCCCTTACCGGCGATCTCTCACTCATCCCAAGGCTCTGGGCCACGCGCCTTCCGGAATTACTCACCAACACCATCTCGTTGGCGCTCGGAGTCTCACTCACGACGTTGACACTCGGCGTCTCCACGGCCTGGGTCATGACGCGTTATCAGTTTTGGGGCCGCGCATTTTGGGATTGGGGTTTTGTGTTGCCCCTGGCCATTCCATCATTCGTCTTAGCCTATATCTATTCCTATTTGCTCGATACCGCCGGGCCGGTGGAGCAAGCCTGGCAATGGCTCACTCACTCCGATGACCGAATCCCGTCTCCCTATAGTTTCATGGGCGCTCTTGTGGTCATGACACTCAACACCTTTCCCTACGTGTACTTGCTGGCTCGTGCGGCCTTCCAAAATTTCAATCTGTCCTTTGAAGAAGCGGCGCAGGCCACAGGGGCGACGCGACGGGAAACATTTTTTCGTGTCTCGCTTCCTCTCATCCGACCGGCACTGGTAGCCAGCATGTTCCTCGTGATTCTCTATGTGGTATCTGATTTTGGCGCCGTCTCCCTGCTAAGGTTTCAAACCTTTACCTATGCCATCTACCAACAAATTACCGGAAGGTTTGACTACCAATCCGCCTCATTGCTGAGCCTCTTGTTAGTGGCCTTTGCCCTGATCTTTCTGTTTGCCGAACGCTGGTTCCGGACACAAAGCCGGTTTTATCAAACATCTGGTCGGGTCCGAACCGCAACACCAAAACCCTGTTCATGGATGAAAGCCATCGGGATCAATCTGACCTTTCTGTTCATTTTTTCTGCGGCCTTTGGCCTTCCCGTCCTGTTGCTCATTCAATGGACGTTCGCCGCATGGACCAGCGGCGAAATGGAGTCCTCCTTGGGTCGTTACATCTGGAATAGCCTCTTCCTGTCGGCCATCGCCGCCACGGCCGCGCTGGCCTTAGGAACCCCTCTGGCGTATTTAGCTTCACGCATTCCGACGAGATTCCATTTAGCCTGCTTACAAGGAGCGTATATTGGGTACGTGTTACCGGGACCCGTCGCAGCCCTTGCCCTTCTGATGGTGTTCACCAACACCCTGCCTTTTCTCTATGGGACTGTTCTGGTTCTCATCCTGGCCTACCTTGTTCACTATTTGCCAGCTGGGCTACAAGCGATGGAATCGGCTATGCAAGAGGTGAATCCCAATTTAGAAGAAGCGGCCCGCAATCTCGGAGCCAAAGGGATTCGAACATTTATGCAGATCACATTTCCCCTGGTCCGCAAAGGATTTTCAGCGGCTTGGTTGCTGATGTTTCTCCTCTGTATGAAAGAACTGCCTGCGACGTTGCTCTTACGTCCAATCGGGTTTGATACCTTAGCCGTCCGCATTTGGTTGGAAGCCAGCGAGGAGCTGTATCAGCTTGCCGCCCCTCCCGCGTTACTCATCGTGCTTCTCACAATCCCTGCCGTCTTTTTATTGTCCAAAAAGAATTGGCAGGCAGGCGAGGGCTCAGTACAATAGTCCCTGCAAATTTTCCATGACTCTTTCTATTGATACAGTCCAAATTAATCCCGTGGCTTCATCTACCGATACATCCTCCTCATCTACTCCGGCACCGATGTTGGAGTTGCAAAACATCACCTGCGGCTACCAGCCCAATGTCCCCACTGTTCGCGACCTGTCTCTCAAGCTTCAGCCGGGAAATATTTTATGCCTGTTAGGACCTTCCGGGTGTGGGAAAACCACCACGTTGCGCGCCATCGCTGGATTTGAAAAACTTGCCGCTGGGGAAATTCGCTTGCAAGGACAGGTTCTGGCTTCGGCTTCGTGTCACCTGCCTCCCGAACAACGTCGAGTGGGGATGGTCTTTCAAGAATATGCCTTATTCCCGCATCTGTCTGTTGAGGATAACGTGGCGTTTGGGCTATACCATTGGCAAAGGGCGGACCGGGATGCCCGTGTTCAGTCTTTATTAGAGTTGGTGGGACTCAAAGGACTTGAACATCGCTTCCCCCATGAACTCTCTGGCGGCCAACAACAACGTGTGGCACTGGCCCGCGCCTTAGCGCCTAAACCTCTCATGCTCTTGCTGGATGAACCGTTTAGTAATTTAGATCCGGATATGACCATCAAAATGCGAAAGGAACTCTATCGAGTGCTACGGCAAACCCGGACCACCGCAATTCTTGTGACCCATGATCACGAAGAAGCCTTTGCCATGGCCGATCACGTCGCGGTCATGCAAGAGGGGGTCTTAGTGCAATGCGATACTCCTGAGAGTATTTATCAACAACCCTCTTGCGCATTTGTGGCGGAATTTATCGGGCAAGCCAATACCGTCCCAGGTATCATTAACAATGGCGTCGTCGAAACGGAAATTGGAACATTTCCCCACCAGTCAAATTTTCACAGCGGCAGCCGGGTCCTGGTGATGATTCGTCCCAATGAGATCCAATTTACTCCAACTCAAACAGGCTCAGGGCACATTGAAAGTCGACAATTTCAGGGCTCGCAGACCCTCTATGGTATTCGCCTGGCATCCGACTATCTGATTCACTGCTGCATGTCGCCGATTCCGGTGTATAATATTGATACTGTGGTAGAATTACACATCAGCATCTCCAAAACCGTTCTTTTTCAACAACCCGCTCTTTCGCAGAGTGAAAGGAGGCTTTTCTCATGACATCCAAACGTGGCACGCATTGTTTTCGATTGATTTCTCTTGGGGCCGGTGTGCTAGGCTTGGTCCTCGGATTTCCCCTATTCGCCCTGGCGAGCGGCTATGGCCATGGGGATGCCCACCATGCCACAGGAACCATCTCACCTCACCAAGGATCCGGAATACCGGGACATAGCTCGGGGCACCCTGGAGGCAGCATTCACGGTGCACATGGAGCAAAAGGGATGATGCAGGATGAGAGTCACGGTTCCCACCAAAGTGCCTCAACCTTTATTGATCATATCTTGAAATACAAAGACGGGATGGGCATTACCGAAGACCAGGCAGCCAAACTACAAACCATTAAATCTGAATTTGAAAAAACCAAGATTCGAATGAAAGCCGATATTAAGCTCACCAGCGTGGACCTCCATGACCTCTTGCGAGATGACAAAGGATCACTCAATGACGTCGAAGCCAAACTGAAAAGCCTCTATGACATTCGCGCCGGACTGTACTTCGCATCAGTCAAAGCGAGTCGGGATGCTAAAGCCGTGTTAACGGAAGAACAACGCGCTCGGATGAAAACTGTGCATGACCGCATCAACGCGTACAAGGACACAGGCATGGGGAGCAAAGGCCATCCTGGTGGGTACCAACACCACGGGAAAGATCAGAAAAGCTAAAGGACGCGATCAACCGAAGAAAAAAAGGGGCCTTCATGGCCCCTTTTTTTTGCTTACCTCACGAAGACAAACTCGAAACGTCGAGGTATCTTTATCCCTTGCTTTAATGGAGATCAACCTATGAAGACCGTCGTCATCTATATTTTGGCAGCCATTGC
>QJYE01000170.1 GCA_003235785.1 Nitrospirota bacterium | reverse complement strand
ATAGGGTTTTTTAACTAGTTATTTTAACCAGAACCATGTTATGCATCATGAAAAAATCGCAAACGGAACCAAGTGAAACCATTTGAAAAATAAATAATTTTACCCTTAGATCTTAGGGTATTTGGCTGATGTCTATAGCTTGCATAAGGGAAATTCGAGGTGCTATCATTCCCTCTTGTTTTATTAAGAAATATTATGCATATGGGCGAATTCTAAGGCGGACAAGGCTAGCGGGTGGCTATCGTTTTTTCGTGGGAATTCCGGTAAGGAGGCTTGTGAATGTATAAGACTATATATGTCCCAGTTGATAATTCAGACCATTCAAATATGGCCGTTGAACTGGGTGTGCAGTTTGCCAAGGTGTTCGGGTCGAAAATGGTGGGGAGCCATGTGTATGCGGCCAAGATGCATGATAAGCGGTTTAAGCAAATGGAAGCCGGGCTTCCTGAAGAATACCATGACGAGAAGGAGTTGGATCGACAACGACAAATCCATGATTCGCTTATTACACGAGGGCTCCAAATTATTACCGATTCATACTTGGACTATGTTGATGAGAAATGCACTGAAGCCAATATTCCTCTTGAGCGGCGGTCTCTAGAGGGTCGAAATTGGAAAGCTCTTGCAGAAGATATCACCAAAAATGGCTATGATTTAACGATTATGGGAGCCTTGGGTGTGGGTGCGGTTAAGGACTCTCTTATTGGTAGTAACACTGAGCGTGTGATACGGCGGGTGCGTAATTCTGACATGTTCATTGTGAAAGATACCAAACCCATGAACGGTGGCAAAATTGTTGTGGCAGTCGATGGCAGTCATTATTCTTTTGGGGGGCTTAAAACGGCATTAGCCCTTGGAAAGGCCTTTAACAAGCCGGTCGAAGCGATTTCCGCCTTTGACCCCTATTTCCATTATGCCGCGTTTCACAGTATTTCCGGTGTTCTGAATGAAGAGGCCGGAAAAGTTTTCAGATTTAAAGAACAAGAAAAGCTACATGAAGAAGTGATTGATAGTGGGCTGGCAAAAATCTACCAATCGCACTTAGATGTTTCTCGTGATGTTGCGCAGGACGAAGGGGCTGACATTAAAACCACGTTGCTGGATGGCAAAGCATTTGAGAAGGTCATACAATATGTGCGGAAAGAGCAACCGTGGCTCCTTATTGTTGGCCGCATTGGTGTCCATAGTGATGACGATATGGACATCGGCAGCAATACGGAAAATCTCTTGCGTTCCGCACCCTGTAACGTTTTGATCTCTAACAGAAAATTTGTGCCTCCTATAGATACTCAAGCGGAATACACGATTGCCTGGACAGAAGAGGCCTTGCGTCGCATGGAGAAAATCCCCGTTTTCGCTCGAGGTGTGGCGAAAACGGCAATTCATCGCTATGCCATTGAAAAGGGGCATACCATTATTAGCAACTCCGTCATTGATGATGCAGTGGGCGATATCCTCCCTAAGGGGGCCATGGATGCGATGAAAAATCTTGGTGGGACTTTGGATGCCGCAGGCGTTGATCGAAACGCCATGCAAGCTGACAATCAAGTGGCACAAGATTTAATGGGATCGACCATGAGCGGAATGATGTCTCAAGTGGTAGTAGAAGAAAAACCCGCTGTTTCCAATCCATTGAGTGCTGGAAATCAAAACTATTTGGATCGGATGTCTCGCGATTATTTTGTGTGTGGAGGCTGTGGCTATATCGGAAAAGGCGCTCATCCTGTCCTCTGTCCAGTTTGTGGACTGGACGGGGCACAATTTAAACAAGTGGATAAATCTATTTTTGAAGCGGCAGCTCAAGCGGAAGGTGGCCTGGAAACAGAAGTGGCTTACGACGATATTCCTATGCAATGGACCAAGGATTCACGAGAAGCTATTCGTGCGGTTCCTGCGGGATTTCAACGGCGGCGTGCGAAAGCAAAAATTGAAAAAACAGCCAGAAAATTAGGAATGACGACCATCACATTGGAGTATGCAGGTCCGATGATTCAAGAGGCCGCAGCAGAAGACTATACTCCAATCTTTGCTAATAAAACGGCTGGGGAGACCTCAACTATGGGTTCTGATTCCAAGAACGATCAAGCTCCTGAGGCCAATGGGTCTGACCCCTTTACTTGGGAACCTGATGCCCTTCAACGAGTGGAACGGGCTCCGGCGGGTTTTATGCGGGACTGCACCAAAGCGTTGATTATTAAGCATGCGGAAAAAATAGGCACTACGATTATCACCCTTGAGGTGGCTAACCAGGGTATTGAGCAAGCCAAGGAAACCATGGAAGAAGCT
>QJYE01000182.1 GCA_003235785.1 Nitrospirota bacterium | reverse complement strand
ATAAGGAGGAAGGCGAGGCCTCTGGATACAATCTTGCTATTGCATAATGAACAACCACAGCGTTGCTGGTATTTCCCTAATAAATTTGTCTTGAGCTCATGGACTCTCTCAGAGAGGATGTTCATCTCCAGGACGGCCTCTATTTTATAATGAGCTGATCAGGGCTACTCCTGTTTGGGAAAATGTTCAGATGTGGCGTGGAGCGGGTTTGGTCCTAACCGGTTTTTATGGTATTCACCCGTAGGCTGTGTGGTTATTCCATGGCAGTGCGCCATGGAGCGATCGTTTGTCATTGATGATCCAAGGATGTCATTCATGAAAAACCCTCAAGGCGAATCGAACACATCTTCGTATTTTTTTTGTCGTCCCATGCCTTCAGGTCTGGAGGGACTAAACGAATTGGCCTTGGATCTTCGATGGACATGGAGTCACTTCAGTGATCGATTGTGGGAACAATTGGATCCTGAGGCGTGGGAGCGAACCGGGAATCCGTATTTCATCCTACAAAGCGTTTCGCAGGCCAGGCTGGAAGAGGCCGCTCAGGATTCACTCTTACAAAATGATATTCGCCTATGGGGAGAAGAGCGTAACCGGTATCTGGATGATCCGGGATGGTTTGGCCAGACCTATTCCACGACCTCTCTCCGGAGAGTCGCATACTTCAGCATGGAATTCGGCATGAACGAAGCCCTTCCTCTTTATTCGGGAGGTCTGGGAATTTTAGCCGGAGATCATCTAAAAACTGCCAGTGATCTCGGGGTACCGATGGTAGGGATCGGTCTTCTGTATCAGCAGGGGTATTTCCGTCAGATTTTGAATCCCGAGGCCTGGCAAGTAGAAGTGTTTCCCTATAATGACCCCATGAATCTGCCAGTAATGCCGGTGAAGGACCTGGCCGGAGGATGGTTACGGATCAAATTAGAGCTCCCGGGACGGACGCTGTTGGTGCGGGTGTGGCAAGCGCAGGTGGGAAAAGTCACGCTGTATCTTTTGGACAGCAATGATCCTCTGAATACCCCCAAAGATCGAGGAATTACCGCCAAACTCTATGGGGGCGGGCAAGAACAGCGCTTGTTGCAGGAAGTCGTGTTAGGAATTGCAGGATGGCGAATCCTGGAGGAATTACAGATTCCCGTGGACGTGTGCCATCTGAATGAGGGGCATGCGGCGTTTGTGATTTTTGCCCGGGCTAAAAGTTTCATGGCCAACACCGGCCAGTCTTTCCCTGTGGCGTTGGCGGCCACGCGAGCGGGAAATGTGTTTACCACGCATACGCCCGTTGAAGCCGCCTTTGACCGGTTTGAGCCCAGCCTGATTCGACCTTATGCGCAATTACTTTCCTCATTGGTTGGTGTTCCGGTCGATCAACTCTTAACTTTAGGCCGTCAACATGCCAGTGATGGACATGAACCCTTCAATATGGCCTATCTCGCAATACGAGGTAGCGGCCGTGTCAATGGAGTCAGTCGATTACATGGCCAAGTCAGTCGGAATATTTTTCAACCGCTCTTCCCACGCTGGCCGGAGGAGGATATCCCTGTTGGACATATCACCAACGGGATTCATACCCCATCCTGGGACTCTCAGGCTGCTGATACCTTATGGACCGATGTGTGCGGAAAAGACCGGTGGGTGCGAACACTGGAAGATTTAGGCTCCCTAATCACGCAAGTCAGCGATGAAACTCTTTGGACGTTTCGCATGTCCCAGCGGCAGGCCTTGATTCAGTATGTTCGGCGCCGGTTAGTCCGGCAACTTCAAGAACATGGCGCTGCTCAAGACCAACTTGAAGAAGCCCGGCATGCGTTGGATCCCAATGCGCTCACTATAGGGTTTGCCAGACGGTTGACGGCCTATAAGCGTCCTACCCTGTTGTTGACCGATCGCGATCGTCTGATTCGGTTGCTCTGCGATCAGCAGCACCCCGTTCAATTGATTATGGCCGGGAAAGCCCATCCCCATGATGAGGAAGGGAAGCGGCTCGTTCAGGCTCTGGCACAATTTGCGGCACAGCCGACGCTGCGAAATCGGGTGGTGTTTTTAGAAGATTACGAAATGGGCTTGGCGCAAGAATTAGTCGCGGGTATCGATGTGTGGTTGAATACCCCTCGTCGTCCGTTAGAAGCCTCGGGAACCAGCGGGATGAAAGTCCTGGTCAATGGGGGGCTCAATCTCTCAGAACTCGATGGCTGGTGGGCGGAGGCTTATACTCCGGAAGTTGGATGGGCGCTTGGAACGAATTTGCCTCATCTGGATGGTCTGTCAGATGTCGAAGAGGCGGCTCAATTGTATGATA
>QJYE01000096.1 GCA_003235785.1 Nitrospirota bacterium | reverse complement strand
AAAATAATGTTGTAGGGGGAAAGGGCAAAAATAATTGTAGCGGGCCATTTGGTCGTAAAGCCTGAAAAAACCCCAATATGCACAAACTTTCTCCAGCTTTTGAGAATGTCAGGAGGTTTACACGAAAATCTTTGTCAATTATTCAGAGCGGATCAGTCTGGAGGGATGCTTGTTGACCGGACATGTTCATGGCCTTCATTTGCAGTGCCGACGTAATCTCTTAATGACTCGTTTTGTCTCCAAAACGGGTTTTGTTGGCCACAGAGACAGCGTTGCTAGAAGGATACTAATTATTCCCAAAAGCAGGATGGTCGTGGGTGTATCTGGACGATTGATCTGGTCGAGGTAAAGAGTGTGAACGTTTGACAAAACTTGATCTGCTGCGGAAGGCCCTCCTAAGAGCATCATGGCAGTGAGGTTCCCTATGATCATTCCAAAAAATATCTTTAACATCAGTAGTCTCCTTTAGTGGATGATGGCTCTCCTGTCAATCCAGCCATGAATTTTGTTTTGGGGCTTTCTGTGAGCAAAATATTAAGCCAGAGACATACGTCTAATGGTGCTTAAAGGAATAGCTGGAGGGAGCGAGAAGAGTAAATACCGCGAACGAGCTAGAGCCCAAGCGGGTTTCTATTGATATGAGAATAATGAGTTCTTGGCGTGAAGGGCGATGAAGAGCTGTGGTGGAAATAAGGAGCTTAAAAGGAGGAAGGCGGCTAAACCTCCATCGTCCTAACCCTGAAGGGCCAATTGCACCATCGAGAGAAATTCATTGAAATTGCAGGGTTTATCCAGTATGGCAAATACTCCGGCCTGGCGGGCACGATGCTTATCTTGTTCGTTGAGATGCCCACTTAAGAGAATAACCGGGGGTTCATTGGCCGGCTTCTGGTGCAATTGGATTTGATCAATGAAGTCTAAGCCAGTGAGAACTGGCATTTGATTGTCGGAAATAATCAGATCAGCCTGATGAGAAGCTAACCATTCTAAGGCTTCCGAACCATTACCCATTTCAACGCATTCCATGTGTTGGGACTCCAAGACGAGCCGGAGAGCTTCACGTGCACTCAGATTATCATCGACTAAGAGTACTTTTTTCATGTTGGCGTCCCACCCTTTTCCTGTGGTTGGTCTGTGTACTTGACAGGTAGATTGTATAACCTCGCATGTGAGAGCCTGTCTGTCTATCCCTCGCATAGACTATGGGCTTATTCCTTGTTGAGCTTTGCTGTGGCGGTGCAGTCGCTTAACAAGAGAGACCATTCCTACCAAAAGAATGTCTATTGTGAGGAGGCCGGAATAGCTCTGTACCCCTTTGACTCCATGCATGATTCAAATGTGTAGAGGTTTTTTGAGTATCCTGTTGTTCCGGTGGCGAGCAACGAGTCTTCGCACTCAGACTTGTCTTTAGAGAACGTGGCCTGACTGCCCCCTGTCTTCGACCATTGGACTGAAGAAGTTGAGCAACCGCAGATCAATAGCACGACAACCGTCCATCCAAGGTTTTTTATTATCATGAGAAATCCCCTAGAAGCGAAAAAGAACACGATTGTAATAACTTTTCGCGTCACATTCAATCAATAAGGATTTGGTAGGAGGTTTCGATGTCACAGAATGACCTGATCCCATTAGGTTTCCTCACCGATTTGAGCGAGACCCCATGTTGCCCAAAAATGAACATTGGGAGTTGGGTCTGTTTCCCTTGCCTGGCGGAGCGCTGGAATATCTGCAGAACTTCCCAATTTACCTAAACGAAAGGCCGCTTCTGATCGCACACCAACATTGGGGTCTTGAAGGAGGTATGTGCGCATGACCAAAAGTCCGCGAGAGTCTCCGAGCTCGCCTAAACCTGCAATGGCCGTTTGACGAATGAGTGGATCTGGGCTTTTAAGAGCTTCAAGGAATAAGGGATACGCAAACGGAAATTCAAATTGGGCCAGCGTTTGAATGATGGTGAGTTGAGTTGAATGGGTGGAGATGGTGTAAGCTTCTGCCAATACTTGGATCACCTCTTCTGAAATAGTCGTGCGACTTAAGGCTAAAACTACGGCCTGTCGGACGGAATCCGAAGGGTCTGCAACATGTTGGACCAAGGTCACTAAGGCATCTTGAGTAAGTGAGGTGGACAAGTTTCCCAAGGCCCATGCGCTCCATTGTCGAACTTCATCATCGTTATCCGATAAGCTAGCTACCAGAGCTGAAATAGTCTGAGGATGGCTGATTTTCCCCAACGACAATGCGGCCGTTCGCCGCATATCAGGTTGAGGATCCTTTAACAACGCGATGAGTCGCTCTGTGATTTGCGCGGGAGTCTCCGGGGTTGTCTCAACAATACAGCTCGTGAGAACAAACAGGAAAAGCGCCCCAATCAGGGTTGAGAGTCTTGTAGGGAAGAGAAGATTTCTCAAGAAATGCTAGACGGATCCGGAGGGTTCCTTGGGCCCCAATGGTTCCTTGGCGACCTCAATAGATTCTTTCATTTCCTGTTCGGCGGCTTCTAATTCTGCTTGTATCGTCCGCATTTGAGGATCAATGGAATTTTTTATATCTGCAGCGGCATCGCGAAAGGTGCGTACGGCACTTCCCAGTCCTTCGCCTAGTGACTGCATATCTTGAGAGGTGGTTGAGGCTGCTTTGGCTTTGAGCGCGGCCTGTTGAGCTTGAACTCTTGCCACGGCTTGTTTATTAACAACTGCTGAAGGCCGCTTCGCCACGGGTTTCGCTTGGGCTCCAGGAGGAAGTGGAGGATATTGTGCGGAAGCGGTTGGTGCCGGTTGGGCTTGCCTATCTTCCATGGATATCGGACCTGGAACCGTGAAACTTGGTTGACTCGGTGCGGAAGCGGATATATTCGAAGTTTTGATAGACTGTTGGGCAGGTTTTGGGCCGGCACCTTGATACAGCAACGCCGCCGTGGTCCCTGGCGTCTGTTCTGGTCCTGGCTGATAGGGTTGATTGGCGGCGGCTTGCACAGGCTGAGGGTTATTTGCGGCTGAATCCTGACCCGAGGTCAAATCTGCTGATGGATTCCCAGCGATATCACCGGCTGGTTGAGCTGCTGGATCATTGGGATCCAGAGGAGGAGAGATATCTGCGACCTCCTTCTTGAAGCCTTTCAGTGCCTTCCCGACCCCTTCACCAATTTGCGGTAATCGACCCGCCCCGAAAATGATCAGGATAATCACTAAAATGATCATGAGTTCCGAGAACCCCATGGTTCCGAACATAGTTCAACCCTTTCTCTTCAGAACAATAGCACAATCAATAAGTCCAACATCTGCAAAGACTCTATCTTTCAAGATTGACGAGTGTCAACCCAAATGCGGTAGGCTTTGGGTAACAGTCTTCGAAGAGTTGGGGTCCGTGGTTTCTAGTTATTCTTACTTGAGAAAGTGGGTTGTTGGATCAGATGTCTTTACTTTCACCACCACAAATTCCTCTTTTCCGGATCACTCTTTTTTATGGGCCGGAAGCGGTTGAGGGTGCTTCAGATACAGTACACTGTGTCTTTAATGTCAAAAAACGATCCTGGAAAGGCGGAGTGCAAGTTGGTATTGCCTTGGAGCGGACTCAAATACAACAGTTAGACCACAAGCTCGGATTTCAGCCTTGGATTGAGGAGCATTTGCATAGGGTTCCAAGCGATGAACGAGAAGACTACCTGAAAAATGGGTACGACTTATTCATCCAATTCATCTGCTTTCACAAGCTGGGAGCATATATTTATCAGGGGATTAAGCAAGAGAATATTCAAGTGTCAGGTGAGTGGCTCGTTTCGGAAACTGACGAAGCGGTTCAACGGGAGGCCGAGAGCATTAAGCAACAAATCATTGTCGAATTAGACGTTGAGGAGTACGAAAGAGGTGGTAACTGACCTTCGGCATAAACCTTGCTATAATTTATCCTTGCTTTGACTTATAATGGCCCATGATGAGAGAGATACTCCGAGAAGGAGTATTGTATAATTAAAAAAAGTGCTTTAGAGACACAGAAAAAAGGAGGGTTTTTCGTAATGAAACAATCTCAATATTTTTGGAAATCTTCACTCAAGCGAGGGATAAGCATTCTTATTCTTGCCATATTCGCTCTCGTGGTGGGATTTGGGGCACCGGTCGTCAGCTTTGCGGCTGAGGGGGAAAGTAGCCCAAGCAATGAGGCTGCCTTGGGCTTTGGAAGTGGATTGTTAACCATAGTCTACTTGCCCCTTAAGTCTGCCTATGCCATTCTTGGCGGAATAGTAGGTGGTTTTACTTATGCCCTGACTGGTGGTGATCTTGAAACCGCTAAAGGTGTGTGGGAACCAACTGTGTATGGCACCTATGTTATAACGCCGGAACATTTGAAAGGTAACGAACCTGTCAGATTTTTTGGGGTTTCCGCCTATGATGAAGAGGCACCCTATGTGACAGAAAGATTGAATTAAGTTCCCAGGTATGGCCCCAAAAATCGGAAAACCAGTTATTGGGGTGACCCCGGATTTCAATGCCGGTGGCCGTACAGATATGGGGGGGAAAGAGCCCACCTACTTTTTGCGAGCCCGGTACCTTCAAGCGATTCAAGAAGCAGGGGGTGTGCCATTGATCCTCCCCTTGCTTCGCGATCCTGCCCAGCACACATTTCTTTTACAGCGGATTGATGGGTTGTTAGTGACCGGAAGTGGGTCTGATCTTGCTCCTCGTTTGTATGGAGAACAACAGCGATATCCCTTTCAGCAAATGAGTGAAGAGCGGGCACAATTGGAACTTGGTCTCTCGAAACTCGCTTTTAAGCACCATGTGCCTACTTTGGGGATTTGTGGAGGGATGCAGTCCATGAATGTGGCTTTGGGGGGGACGTTGATTCAAGATATACCCTCCCAAATTGTCTCAACCATTCAACATGCGCCTAAAAAATCGGCGACGAAAACAGCCCATCTCGTTCATATTGAGCCGAAGACGTTGCTTCGAACAATTATTAAAAAATCAAACATGCCTGTGAATAGTTCACACCATCAATCAGTAAAAGCTATCCCGCCTTCCTGTCACGTAAGTGCCATGGCTCCTGATGGAGTGATTGAGGCCATTGAGTCCTCAGAGCATCCTTTCTGGTTAGGGGTGCAGTGGCATCCGGAATTTCTTTACCGACAGGATGATCTTCAACAACGCCTGTTTGCGGCTTTCATTAAAACGGCGAGGAAGGCTGCCCGCAGCTAAAAACGAGAAGGCCTTCCCCAGCTATCCTACCCAGATATTCTTTAACCTAAAAACAGCAGTTTGGCGCGAAAAAGCTGTGCAAACTATTTATCCTAAAAACCGCAGTTGCTGTGATGAAACACCGCTCATGCTTCGACAGGCTCAGCACGAACGGTCCCTGAAGTACTCACCCAATTGGTGAAGTGTCCGTTCGCCCTGAGCAGCCTGCGGAGCGGGCGTGTCGAAGGGTTGCGCACCTACCAATTGCCGTTTTTAGGTTTATGTGCATAAGGAATTTCTACAACTCGTGGTTACCTTATGGGTGATGAGAGATTGTTGAAATTTCCTAGGTGCGTGAAGAGGTTGGGCAGACTTTCGTGATCTAACTGCTGTTTTTAGGTTTAACTGTGGAAAAAGGAAAGCGGTTAGATTCTACGATGCGGGTGTTTCCTGCTGGGGAGGGGTGTCAGCTTTGGCAGGTGGTTTGGTTTGAGATTCTGCCGAAGCTTCAGGCATTTCGGCATCCGAGGCTTGAGTCTCAGCTTTCGCTTTTGCTGGGGCTGCGGCCGGTTTCGGGGGTGGCTTGGGCTTCTCTGGTTTGATTCCGCCTTCCCAATGTGGACCGGTATACATTTCTTCGGCTAATCCGGCTTCTTTCCATTTGTTTTCAAAATCAGCGGCAGCACGGTTAGGTGTATCACCAATTCCGACCCTACGGTTCCAAGGATAGATGCGCGGAGAAATCTGGCAGATGGAACCATCCTGTCGCATATACAATGCAATGGGATTCCCACGGTAGGGTCCAAAAATAATATGCACGGTTCCGACTAATTCAGGGAGAGACTCCATAATTCACATTTCCATCAACAGGCCGTATGAAATGGGGAGTAATAGTGCCATAGCCCTCTGTGGAGTGCAAGGTAGATGGAAGCAGAAAAAGCACTGCGAGAGAGAATCCACTCTTTTCAGCAATCGCCTTCAATGGTGACTGTGAGGAAAATCTATTTGGTGAGAAGAGGTTCGCCCGGCTGTTCAGTTTTTTTCAACAGATACAAGGCAAGCATCAGGACGAGGATGACCATGACATGTAAGCCCATATCCAACAGGTAATGTCGGAAGGCTTCTTCGGGTACGTTGTCCTGATGGGAAAATTCGGCTCCGGCCGTTAAAATACGCCGGACAGATGCAATCACTCCTACATGGAGGAACGGTTCGAGTCGAATCCGGTCTGACTGCAAAAAGCCTAGGACCGTGCGAAAGAGTTCTAACAGAATGATGACAAACAACAAATCATTGAGTAGGGCAATGGTCGCTGGCAAAAAGGCCCCTCTCACCGATTGAAGGTACGCGAACCAGCTGTATCCGAACACCAGCATTCCCACCATAAGAAAGCTCAAGCAGGCGGTGATATACCCCCACCGGTCGAGAAACTGCATCCAGCGAACCCATTGCTTAATTGACTCTGGCGTCCAACCCAACATAATGCACCCGTCTTCCTTATGCGGTTCCTTGGTGAGGTGTGTTGGGGGAGGCTTCCGGTGTTGGCTCTTCGTTTCGCATCTGGCCGAATTGCAAATCTTGCATCGCACCAGCTCCAATTGAATGTCCGCAACATCTGACTTCCTGAAATCCTTCTCCCCCACCCATCACCATCAAGCGCAAACCGCAAGAATCGGTCGCCACCTTTTTTTCATCAATGGGCATCCCCGGGAGAAGTCGCCCCTTTTTCCGGCCTCGCCCTTGATTCAACGAAGGCACCACATCTTCTTCAGTCAATTCATGCCCGCAACAAAGAATTTTTTCAAACCCTTCTCCACCGCTCATTACCTTAAGTAATAAGCCGCAGGAATCTGGGTACCGTTTGTGTTCATCAATAATGTCACCTTTTTTCAGGGCCATCACCGCTCTCCTTTATGTGAAAGGTTCCTGGACAGTAAAGATCTGAACATGTCGATGAGAAAAGATTGATCAGCATCAGCAAATGTTTCCAAAATTCTGGTTGCTAGCTAAACAAATTGTCACGGGAAATGTCCAGGAATGGAAAAAGATCATTCCCTGAGGGCCGGGGGCTTAGGCAATGGGATTCGCTTGATTCATGATGCTGGCGAGCACCTGACGATGGGAAGCCATGCCCACAGTGCGGGAAATCATAGAAAGGTCAATAGAGTGATACGGATAGACAAATTGCTGTTTCACGGCATGAATTCTCGCTAAACTGGCTTCGATCTGCGTAGGGGTGAGCTCTTGAGAGGCCACAGCTCTGCGCAGGGCTTCAACGGTGTCTGTCGCGAGCAGGCGACTTTTGCAAATAAGCAGCATATCCACACCAGCTTGCAATGAACGGATGGCGGCATCACCCACGGCTGCATGGTCTAAAATCGCGCGCATTTCCAAATCGTCACTCACAATCACCC
>QJYE01000135.1 GCA_003235785.1 Nitrospirota bacterium | reverse complement strand
AGCAGGGTATTCGGTTGGGCGTAAAACCTCCGTTATATTGAAAATTCCTCAATCGCCACCATTCCTCATTTTCTGCACATTTCCTCGGAAAGAACGAATAAAGAATTCCTTATATGTTCATTTAGGACATGGAGCACCTGACCGGATCCACAACTCGACAAGATTTTGGAATTTCCAATAATCCCCAGGAGGTGCTGTAGGGAGCTTTGTCCCGAGTTTGGGTGGCGGAAGTGCACCACTATGCACGGCCCAGGCAATACGAGAATCATGAAAAAAATGGTCCCTTCGCTTTTCGGCAGTAGGGAGACTAGAGGTCACTTTCTGACAGATATATTTATCTGACTTTCCACGCCAGTCGATCCCCATATCGAACCGAGGGGTTTTCCATTCGCTATCATGAAAAATGACACCCTCAACCGGTTGGGTTGGCTCTGGAATGTAAACGTGGCAGCCGCCTCCACAGCCGAAATTCATTCCGATGTGACCTTGGACCTCTTGAATAATATCCTCCGTGATGAGCCCATTATGGCGTTCAACAAGTGCACTTTTGCTCCCCAGAGTATGACATGATGTGCAACGGTCATGTTTGAAAATCGGGTAAAGCACGTGTGTAAAATAGCTCTTGCCTGTTGTCTGGTTGGGATAGATAACCCCGACAATCTTCGTCTTTTGTATATTGGAGTTCGGACGGACGAGAGGCTGATCACTTCCAGGAAGCCGTATGGCGCTTTGGCCAAGTGCCTCTGTTCTTATACCCTGTTTCCAATAGGAAATTTCAACAGTCCATGGTGGGGTAGCCGAGTCCCACTGGTGATACTGAATGGTTGTTCCCAGACAGGTCTTTGATGTTGGACATACCGAGGGAAGCCCTTCATTATTCGGAGAGTATGGGGTGGCGTAGAAATCTGCGGACGTTCCATCTGGCCCTTGTTTTAGTAAACGGCCGTTCAGTCGTAATTCCAACCCGTAGCCATTTTGGGAAATTATCCTGGGGATGTCCGATTCCGGCACAGCCCCTAGCTCCCATGTTAAATGAATAAGTTTGGGAGTCACATCATAGACCCCTGGCCATATCCACTTCCCCCCAGATTTTTGAGCTACCTTCACTTCGGACACGGATTCCTCATGAATCCAGAGACCTGAGAGGCGATAGGCCATCAAACCGCCTTTTGCGGAAGCACTCGCACGAGCGACGCGAGGTCTCTGTGCAGTTCGCTGGCGAGAGCTCTGTGCTGCCCGTCTGATCGTTGCGGTTGTCCTTTTCTTGAAGCTGGCTATCCTTTTGAGCTGCAAGGCTCGCTCTCGTACACCGCTATAAGATCCTGCAGCTTCCAAGCTTTTTCCCCCTGGCAGAAGGAGCATTACCAAATGTATGTCTTTATACTCGTCCACTTTTCCTGCCAGTGACACCACCAGTGGATCATCCAATTCTTCCTCATGCGTAGACACCTCAACCCCAATCAGTTGAGCATCCCCTTGCGCCGGAATAAACTGCAAACCATTATCTGCCGATTCAACTCTATATGTTCCAGGCTGGACCAGGACATCATGGCCATCTGGTGCGAGAAAATGGACCGCCATATTGAAATATATGGTGGTCGAGTCATGCGGCTCTTGGCCCCAGACACTTGTGCCAAGGGAGCCAATCATGCCTATCGACAGCAGCAAGATTCTGACAGTAATGGATTTCATGGTAAGGCCCCCTTTACCTAAAAACAGACTATTTGTCCGGTGATTTTCCTCAGTATGTCACATAAAGTTTGGCTTTGGTTCAAAATAATTTTCCACAACTGGCACCTGTATCAAAGATGGCTTCCGGTTCTTCATCATCTAAACAGCCCCATCGTACCTCATTGAGTTGACAAAATCCCTTGGTTCGATACACTTCCCGGCGAAACTGAGCTAGCCCAGGAACAACCGACCAACTAGAGAACACCCCTCTCCAGAACTTTGAGGGGGATATTTCGGGAAAATGGCTTCGTGCACAAGACAATTACAATTAGTTGTTATTGATTAGATCCAAGGGAAAATTGTGAATCACTTGAACCGAAACCACCAATGGGCCGACTTACCTGAAGGACCATAAGTTTTTTCTGTATACATTTCCTTAAGGGGGCTTATGATGTCTATCTTGTCTTTCCTACATGCCCTAATGCTGGGCGGTCTTTTTTTAGGTTTCTTCCCAACCTTTTCTTTCGCCACGGCCAGCGCTTCAGCGCCACAGATATTTTTTGAACAAGCCGTTCATTTTCTCGCACCAGATGGCAGTGATGTTTCCGTGCCGGGGGGAGCCTACACCGTCAGCGCT
>QJYE01000263.1 GCA_003235785.1 Nitrospirota bacterium | reverse complement strand
ACGAGAGATCGTCACTCAATGCTACGACATTCAAGCCGATTATCATCGAATGCAAGCCTTGCTGGCTTCACCTCCGCATGAACGCCCACCTCTGTTTGATGCCCTTCGCAAAAACTACCCCATACGACGAGAATACCACCAAACCACAGTCAAATTTACCAAAAGGATGAGTCAGCTACGCAAAATAGTAGCAGAACTAGGCTTTTCAACGATCGGCGGAGAAAACTAAATTTAATTCGCAGGCATTTGGCACATGAAAGCAGCTTCAAGCGAAGATCCGAGAGAGGCTCATTGTAAGATGGTGCAACCCCGCATGCCGTTGTTCAGTTGAACGGAGGCGGATTTTAAAGATGACGCGGCGACTTTTTTCACGATCCACTTGATGACCAGGGCCATAGATCAACTCTTGTCGCCCACGACCGGACGCAGAGGTCATTTCTTGGAAACATTGGTAGGCAGACGGCGTTTGTGCTTGAATGATCTCGAGTCCTTTGACCATAACTGCCAGAGATCGTTCTTGGCTTAACTGTAAATTATAGGCATCGCCACCTCGATCATCCGTATGGCCTTGAATGGCGAGGGAGTCGATCGTGTCTCGTAACGAACCACAAACAGCCGCAGCATAGAACGGCATGGCCTCTTCTAAAAACCGATCTGCCTGAGCCGAAAGCCGGCTTCGACCAAACTCAAACGTCAGCAAGTTTTCCGGGACGACAATCAAGAGGGTGAGGGGATCTCGGGGATCGGCATCCAACGACAGACCCAAACGCGAAAGATGATCACGTAACGCAGCCTGCACATCCGCTTTGTGTGCTTGCAACTCCGTCTGGGCTTCAGATGAGGTCTGCGTGATAAAGGCTATAAACAGCAGAATGAAGACCATCACCAGCGAGGTCATCAGGTCGGTCATGCCATTGGTCGTATGGGAGGAAAATGTCCCGTGATTCGCCGTATATTTCATCCTGTACGCCGCTGCATGGACATTCGCGGCCACCGGGGCCACGATTTTGGTTTTCCGGAAGGTTGAGCTTCGGAAGATGCTGAAAGGTCAGCGGAAGCTTTCCATAAAAGGGGACGAGAAGAGGAAGACAATTCCACCCGTGCCAGATGTGGGGCCTCTTTTAGAGCTTTGGTGAGTTCATGAATCGTTTCGGTTAATTCGTGAAGGGTGCCCTGAAGTTCATCCCTGATGATAGCCGGCAGAGCTGTCATCGTGCGCCGCGTCTCCGCATGCGCCGCGTCCTGTAATGTCGTCAACGACTGAATGCTTGAGGTCAAACTGGCCATCGGCCCGGCAAGCCCCGACTTTCCCCATCCGCCACCTGTAGAAGGGAAAACCTCGCCGGTCGTAATTTGATCACCCTGCTGTTGGCCGTTAATTGAGGTGAGCTGTTCCAACATCTGCTCCATGGTTTTGCGGGGAAAGAGTTGATCGACGAGCCCAAGAAATGTGCGATGGGCATGCATCAACCGAATGACCATGGGCTTTTCAATAAAGGTAAACAGGTTTGCCACCATGAGCCCAACGATAGAGGTCAAAAATTTTCCGGCTAACCCATTAATAAGTCCTTGAATGCCGACAATCTCACTCCCCTCGGCATGCAACTTCCCCAAGCCAACAAACAAGGCTAAAAAGGTCAACAATAACCCCAGACCTGTCACCAGAGAAGGAAATTGCTGGTAAAACGGAAGATTAATTCGACTCTCTAGGAGGGCTTCCTGCGTCAACACATCCTCTGCGCGTCTCGTACTAAACAGGCGTGGCTCCATAAACCATGGCACATGTTCTAAAACCAGGGTCCTGCGATATTGCGTCCAAGCCTCGCGAAAAAAAGGCTCTTTGTTCATCTCCTCGTCGAGCACCTGCAGATCCTGGCAATCACTGCGCATGGGCGGGTTGACCCTTCGGGTGCCTCGAATGCCCGCTCCCTGATCGGTGTGATGCGTGAATCGATCACGCTCAACATCTCCTCGCTCTTGAGCGAGGGCTATCAACATGGGACACACCCGTTCAAACCCCCGTTGCACAGACCCCACCTCTTTTTTTAACTTGAGCACGTGCCATAGAAAAAAGAACAGAATCCCAAAGACTCCCAGCCAACTCAGCATGGGGCTGGACGGCCCACCCAAGAAGGCCACGTCACGGCTCAAAAATTCCCACAGGCTAAATGTGCTAGTCATCGCATTATCATTCTTTTATGAGGGACATCGTAATTCCGGAAGGCCTGTTGAGTCATTCTCAAATTTTGTGCCGCAAGGAATTTGGAAGAAAAACCAGAAAAAGCGAGAGAATTAAAGGGAAGCAGGAAAGC
>QJYE01000501.1 GCA_003235785.1 Nitrospirota bacterium | reverse complement strand
AGAGGGCGCTGAGCCTGAATTTGAAGGGACGTGGCGATGGGTTGCAAGTCTTTTGGAAAGGTCGCCTGGGAGAGATTAACGTTAATCCCAAATCCTATCACCACACACGTTTCTACTGCGTTTCGCTTGAATGATTCGCATAAAATTCCCCCCACTTTTCGTTCGGAGATTAAGATGTCATTGGGCCACTTGAGTGTGAGTCGAAGGTTGGTGTGGTCACCAATGGCTTCGGCTAGAACTGTCCCCGCCATCAAAGGAATCCAGCCCATGGCTTGAAACGGCCTGGTAAAAGAAAATATGACCGATCCGTAAATGTTCGCTCCTGGAGGGGAAAACCAGGAGCGTTGGAGGCGTCCACGTCCGGCCGTTTGGCTGTCAGCCAGTATCACCGTGCCCTGAGGAGTGGGGTTTTTGCCTAGTTGTAAGGCATAGGTATTGGTCGAAGGCAGTTCCTCAAAAACGAACAGCGATTGCCCAAGGGTCTTTTGGGGGAGTAGCGACGCTAACGTTTCTGGAGATAGCACGAAAGGTATCGGGTGCGAGTGAATGTTGGAAATTTAACTGTGAGCTGACCGTCTTCTTGGTGTTGGTTTTGTGCGAAGCGGAATGACATCCATTGAAATGTCCATGGCTCTCGCGGAATGTGTGAGCGCACCGATCGAAATGATATCGACGCCTGTTTGAGCCATCTCTCGAATATTACTGAGTGTGATGCCACCGGAAACCTCAACTAGCGCCTGTCCCTGAATGATCCTGACTGCCTGCTGAATGTTCGATGGACTCATATTATCCAACATAATTATATCTGCTTGACCTTGAAGCGCCTGACGAACCTGTGCCAGGGTTTCGACTTCCACTTCTATTCGAAGGCCATGAGGGGCGTGTTGTCGGGCGAGCTGGCATGCTTGTCGTAAGGTTGTCTTGTGTGCTGCGAGAACCAGGAGATGATTGTCCTTAATCAGAATGCCATCGTGAAGGGAAGAGCGGTGATTGGACCCTCCTCCTAGACTGACAGCCCATTTTTCTAGCGCTCGAAGGCCGGGTGTGGTCTTTCGGGTGTCCGCAATTTTAACCGAATGGTCACGAATTGCCTGACAAAATTGATGGGTGAGGGTGCTAATTCCTGAGAGACGTTGCATGAAATTCAGCGCGACCCGCTCAGCTTGAAGAAGCGACCGGGCATTCCCTTTCAGGCTCAGAAGTGGCGTTTGGGCAGACACCCAAGCTCCATCTTGCTGATGCGATTGTACGATGATGGTGTCGTCAATTTGATGAAGGACTTCTTGCGCGACGATGACTCCGGCGACAATCATGGCCTCTTTCGAAATGATTTGAGCTTTGGCCGACATAGAGTCGGAAAGAAGGGTGCTAGAGGTCAAATCCCCCAACCCCAGATCTTCTTCTAATGCTGCATGGACGATCTGTCGAATGTAGGAACGTGACGGAGGTGCTGGTGATTGGCTGGTGCCCATTAGGTCAACATCGTGGCGAGTTGTTGCTCGCTGCTGGTTAGCAGGTCCAGCTCTTGCCTGAGGTTGGTCAAGCGTGCTTCGGATTCTTGAATCACGGAAGGCTCGGCTTTTTCTCGGAATGCCGGTGAGGCCACACGGTCTTGAAGTCGGCTGTATTCTTTGTGTTTGGCTTCCACCTGTTTTTTGACTTTTTTTACCACTTGTTGAAGGTCGAGATTTGATTCAATGGGGATCCCAATCGTCAGGTTTCCATTGACCAGTTGCAAGATATGGTCAGAAGGCCAGGTGGCCGTTGGGGTGAGCTGAAGTGTTGAGCGCAGGATGGATTCGATATAGGGCTGTAATTTTTGAAGATTGGCCGTCTCGACAGGGTTCGTGGTGGTGCCCCAAATGGTGAGTGGTGCGGTTGCTGGAATATTCAGCAGGGCACGGCCAGTGCGTGTGGTCATGACAAATCCTTGGAGGAGGGCATAGTCATGCTCGGCTTGGCTGTTCGTCCAACCCGGATGCTCGGTTGGAAAGGGTTGGGTCATAATGGACAAGCCTTCATGCGGGAAGGATTGCCAAATTTCTTCTGTGATAAATGGCATGACGGGATGGAGCAGGCGTTGAATGATTTCAAATGATTCTACGAGCGTCTGGCGTGTGACCGGCCCATCCGGATGATGTTCTTGTTGAAGACTAGGTTTGGCTAATTCAATAAACCAATCACAGTATTCATGCCAGATGAATTGATAGAGATGAGACGTGGCCTGATCAAAGCGATAGTTTTCCAGGGCCTGGTTGACCTCACGAATGCAATGGTTTAAGCGGCTCAGGATCCATTGATCCGGGAATGGGC
>QJYE01000155.1 GCA_003235785.1 Nitrospirota bacterium | reverse complement strand
TTGTTTGCGCGCGGAGCGTACTTCCAGTACGTGAGCACAGAAAACTGGTGAGAACGCCGCCTTGCTTATTCTATCCTGGACTAGGCGGGACTGTTGTTTTTAACAGCCCCATTTTAGACTTGATAGCTGGCGACACGGCCTTCCCAGTCCGGGAGGGTAGGCTTTTCCAGGCATTCGGTGCTTCATCACCCTTCTTGCATCATAGGAAATGCCCAATGCCTAGTTTGGCATCTGAATAGATGCCTGAGCTGGTTATTGCGCTTTCTTGGACTGATTGCGGGCGGCCCGGCGTTCATTGTCCGTCAGATACTGTTTCCGAAGGCGGATACTTTTGGGTGTGACTTCGACCAGTTCATCATCTTCAATAAATTCCAAGGCAAATTCGAGAGTCATTTCCCGTGGGGGAATCAGGTGAATGGCTTCATCGGATCCGGAGGCTCGGATATTGGTAAGCTTTTTCTCACGAATAGCATTGACCACCAGGTCGTTCCCTTTGTTGTTGACTCCTACCAGCATGCCTTCATAAATATCATCTCCGGGGTGGAGGAAAATTTCCCCACGGTCTTGGAGTCCCCAGAGACCATAGGCCACGGCTTGTCCGGGTCCATGAGAAATCAGCACTCCGGCTGTACGATGGGGAATCTCACCTTTAAAGGGCTGGTATTCATAGAAGATTTGTGACATAACGCCGCTTCCCCTGGTCATTCGCAATAATTCACTACGAAAGCCTAATAGGGCTCGTGAGGCAATATGAAATTCCATGCGGACGGTGCCGACTGCGCTGATTCGCAGGTCTTTCATGTCGGCTTTCCGGCCACCGAGCGCTTCGATGACCGCGCCCTGATAGCCGGGGTCTACTTCAATGACGACCAGCTCGACGGGTTCCAGAATTTCGTTTTCAATTTTTTTATAGATAACTTTTGGTGGGGACACTTCTAATTCGAACCCTTCTCGCCGCATTGTTTCAATTAAGATGGACAAATGCAGTTCGCCTCGTCCGGAAACGGTAAATCGCTCTCCTCCGTCGGCCTCCTCCACCTTGATGCCCACATTCATCATCGCTTCGTGAGCCAGGCGTTCCCGAATGTGTCGCGACGTGAGAAAGCGCCCCCCGTCCTTTCCGGCCAATGGGCTGGTGTTATGAGAGAAGTTCATGGAAATCGTGGGCTCATCAACATTGACGGTCGGTAAAGCAGTCGGATTTTGAGGGGAAGCGAGAGTTTCTCCGACCCGAACCTCTTGCACTCCGGCCAGGGAAATAATGTCTCCGGCTTGAGCGGATTGGCTTTCCACACGAGTGAGCCCTTGATAGGCCAACAGTTTTGTGACCTTTCCTTTAGCAATGGTGCCATCTCGCTTGACGGCGACAATCTGATTGCCGACTTCAATCATGCCATGGACAATTCTTCCCACTGCTACTCGACCGATATACGAGTCATATTCCAACATGGTCACGAGCATTTGAAACGGTTGTTCCGGATCAGCAACGGGCGGTAAGACTCGATGGATAATCGTGTCTAATAAGGGCTTCATGTCGACGGCGGGATCCAAGAGGTCCAGCGTGGCCCGTCCTTCTTTGCCGGAGGCATACACAATGGGAAAATCAAGTTGCTCGTCGGTGGCATTCAGTTCACAGAACAAATCAAAAGTCTGATTCACAATTTCTTCAGGCCTGGCATTGGGTCGATCGATTTTATTAATGACGACAATGGGCTTGAGATGCAGTTCCAATGATTTTTTGAGCACGAATTTGGTTTGGGGCATTGGGCCATCAAAGGCATCCACCAGCAATAACACGCCGTCGACCATGCGCAGAATTCGTTCGACTTCGCTCCCGAAGTCGGCATGGCCCGGGGTATCAACAAGATTAATGCGGGTATCTTTATAGAGGAGGGAGGCATTTTTGGAAAAAATGGTAATCCCGCGTTCTTTTTCCAAGGGATTCGAATCCATAATGACGGCTTCGCCTTCCTTAAACACATGTGCGCCGGTTTGTCTCAGCAGGGCGTCCACTAAGGTGGTTTTGCCATGATCGACGTGAGCGATGATGGCGACGTTGCGAAGGTCTTTTCGTCGTTTTTGATTCGGCATAACAACTATTCCTTGTAGAGGTATGGGGCATAGCACCAGCGGCTTAAACAACATTGTTCAAGGCTGGTGGACTTTATCGAGGCCGGTCTGCGGAGATTTGAGCAACGACAACGGCCAGAACGGCCGGAGAATGGCTTGGTCTAACGAGACGGTCGATTCACCCATAACCGTACAGGAAGAACCGCGTTAACGCAACAAAAATCATGCCGAATAATTTTTGCCG
>QJYE01000048.1 GCA_003235785.1 Nitrospirota bacterium | reverse complement strand
TGTCGCTAAGGCAATATGGCCTTGTAAGACTCGGGTATAGCGGTCACGATGTTCGTCAGTCGGCTCGCCAATCGCCACGGTGCGAGTAATATCAGTCGTGCCATCAAGATATTGCCCGCCTGAATCCACAAGATATAATGTCCCGGGCTCCAGCTCTCGATTGCTCGCGGGAGTCGAATGATAATGGACGATTGCCCCATTCGATCCCGCAGCAGAAATGGTTGGGAAACTGGCATCTTCCCACAATATTTGTTGCTGACGACAATCATCTAAATACGCGGAGGCTTGCAGTTCTGTCACGTGCCCACTGGGCGTTTCGCGAGCCAGCCAGGCTAAGAACCGACACATTGCGACCCCGTCCCGCTCATGGGCCGCATAGGCCCCTTGAATCTCAACATCATTTTTACAGGCCTTCGGCAGGGAACATGGATCATCTGCATGAATGAGATGTGCACCCTTGACAGTGAGCGTCGAAAATATCCACGTATTGGTTTTCACGGGGTCACAGAGGACCCGCTGCCCCTGCTTTCCTAATTGCTGTAATGCCACTTCAAACGATTCCGGTGTTTCCAAGGAAACATCCGGCCCTAGATGCGACGCAAGGCCGGAGCTCACTTTTTGAGGATCAACAAACACCACCACCCGTCCCGTTGCATACATGATCGCCTGACACAGAGGTAATGGCGTATGAGATACATCGCTCCCTCGAATATTTAACAACCACGCAATGGAATCCGGGGCGCTAATCATCGTGGCGTCTATGCCCTCCTCCCGAAGGTGCCTGGCCAATTCTTCTCGTTTCTGTTGCGAACTTTTCCCTGAAAACTTCAAAAGATGCGGCTTGATCAAACCCATTGGGAGAGGGGGTCGCTCATGCCACACCTTATCGATAGGGTTAGGAGAACAAGGAATCAGTTGCGCCTCGGCCCGATCACAAGCCTTCTGATACCGTTCTAGATCCTTTGGGGTATGAAGCCACGGGTCATAGCCAATGCGATTGGATGGACAAAGATGATTTTCTAACCACTTGGCCGGAGGATGATCCCCGCTATGGTTGAAAGTAAAATCCTGCGCATCAACTTGATCCGCCACCTGGAGAGTATACCGGCCATCCACAAACATGGCAGCTTCCTGGGCCAGAACAATGGCCGTCCCTGCCGATCCCGTAAACCCGGTAAGCCAGGCTAACCGTTCAGCACAAGAAGGAACATATTCATTTTGATATTCATCCGCATGAGGCACGATAAATCCCGCCAGGTCCAGACGCTGCAATTCACGCCTCAACGCCTCAAGCGGCTTGGAGTCGATAGGATCGTTCAAAACTGTATCCCTACTGATGATAGTCTCTCAGGCTTCAGCTCCCACAGGAAACTCGCACAAAAATGAGGATAGCATATTTCTCTTGGATCTTGCCGAATCAACCAGAAAATGTGTGAGAAATTCTGAGAAGCTTACTTGATGGCTTGAAAGGCCGATTCTTCAGACGGATAGGTCGGGATCAGAGTAGGAAAGTTAGCGGACTCAAGGAGGGTTTTGATGGATTGTTGCGGACCGACTAAGCTCATCGCCAAATCACATTCCTTTAAATTGAGATAAGCTAATGCCAGGGCACCCAAGGCCGTGCTATCCATAAACGTCACGCCTTGAATGTTGAACATAATGTGCTTCGCGCCTGACAGTCGCGCACTGTTCACAATCGCCTGAAAAACTTTCCGGGAATAAAACGTCACGCGCCCGGAAATCATCAGGACCAGTGTTTTTTCTTGTATTCGTTCAGCTACATGCATGAGGACACCATTGTATTCCCTTCCTTTTCGGCTATTTTCAGCATTTCTTGCCTAATACCCCTATTTTTCTGATTGTTCTGAAGAGACTACCCCCTTAAGGACTTCGTAACCGGGAAGACTAGAAATGGAGTTGGACATTGTGGAAAAGACCCATGGCAGGAGGGAGGTAAAATCGTCAGGCTAATAAGAAGCCACAACTATCAAAAACAGACAAAAAACGTCAGAAGGACGTACGAGATTGAGACCACAAATGCCTGTCCCACAGCAATCAGAAGGGAAACTGTTGAAAAAAAAGTGGCCAGCGGCGTTCCCTGCCTTCGCGCTCGCCGCTGAAGCCAGCTTTGGTGCGCAAGCGGCCGAAGCGGCTCCCGGTCTTCGTACCCGAAGCTACTTCGGGGGAGTAGGCTCGGCGTAGGCAGGTCACCAGTTTTCTGTGCTCACGTACTGAAAGTACGCTCCGCGCGCGAACAATGGCTTCACCTTTCAGGATGAGCCAGGCAATAGATGTTCTCCTTCGGATACGCCAAGCAATTGGAGG
>QJYE01000212.1 GCA_003235785.1 Nitrospirota bacterium | reverse complement strand
CGAACCCGTGCCGGAAGGGATGGTCTACATTGCCACCGCACCAACGATCATCGGAATCGACAAAGATCCATCCACCTCCATCTCAGGATCCAGGGAGTCTGTCACGATGTATCAACGAAGAATGAACATGCCCTGGTCGAAAGAGGCCTTTCACGATGAGGGTCCAGCACATTGGGTTTTTCTGGATGGGTACTTCATTGATAAATATGAGACTTCCAATCAACAATATGCAGAATTTATGAAGGCCACTGGCCACCAGGGGCCAGCCTACTGGGATGACCCGAGACTGAACAAGCCCAACCAACCTGTTGTAGGTGTCAATTGGTTTGATGCGAATGCCTATTGCGAATATAAAGGGAAACGCCTGCCCACAGAAGCGGAATGGGAGCGAGCTGCGCGGGGTCCCAAGGGCTTCAAGTATCCATGGGGCAATGAGATGGACTCATCCAAAGCCAACTACGGGAAAAATAACGAAGCGACACTCCCTGTGGACTCCCTGGCAGAAGGAGCCAGTCCCTACGGGCTCCACCATATGGCGGGAAACGTCTTTGAGTGGGTACAAGATTGGTACGATCCGAAGTTCTATCAAAAAACCCCTCATCCCGCGAATACACAAGGTCCGCTCAAACCAATTTGGATCGGTGGAACGGGAACCTATGTAGATCGCCTCACGGTCGGAGCCAAACGGGTCATCCGTGGTGGATCATGGATTGCGGCTGAATCAAGTATCACCTCCACCCATCGATTTTGGAATCACCCGTCCAACAATAGTTATGGAGTGGGCTTGGGATTTCGATGCGCTCAAACTGCACCTGAGTCAGTGAGCGATTCCCTCCGCGTCGCAACTATCGAAGCCATGAAACACATGGGCATGGAAAAATGGAAAGAAGCTAATGAACAACTCAACAAGGCCCTAAGCCTTGATCCCCATAATGTCGAACTGAATCAGATGTCTGAACTCGTGAAAACAAAATTGTGAGACATGAGATCGTGAACAAGCTACAACCTAGAAACCGGATTAATGACAGAACGTCCTTTATGTTATCGATCTTTCTCATCGTCTTCATGACAGGGCTGGCCCCTTCTTCAGCACATTCCTCTGGAGAAGGGGTTAGCCAAGATGAGGCCACTCAATATATTCGGAACGCAGCTCAGGCCACCGATCGCGCGTGGGAGGAATTTCATGCTGCAGCCATCGAGGGAACATTGGCATCTCCACTCATACAGGTGACCATCGAGGGCCAGTTGCATGAAGTGCGGCGTTTACTCATGGAGGCTCGAAAGGCCGAACGGTCTCAACATTACCAATCCGTGAAAGAAATGACGCAGCAGATTCAAGAAATCACTCAGAACATTATTCAGGCGAGTCGAGAGAGGAAACAATGAAAACATTGGTCACCATACTTGCTCTGCTAGGAGCATGGGGAGGTACTCCAGCAGCGTTCGGAGAGACTCCTGTTCTGATGGAAAAAGATCCGGTCGAGATGGTCACCATCCCTGCTGGAACGTTTATCAGAGGAAGTGCACCTGGAGAGGGGCGCCTGGACGAGCAACCCAAGCGCAAAATTTTCGTGGATAGCTTCGCCATTGATAAATACGAAGTCAGTAATGCCCACTACATCGCATTTTTAGAGGAAACGCTTCATAAGCCCCCGTTTAACGTGTACGGAAAAGGCCCACTGACCAGTGAAAAAGGGATCGCCGATCTTCCTGTGGTACAGGTGACTTGGCACGACGCGGTTGATTACTGTTTTTGGGCAGGTAAACGCCTTCCCACCGAAGCCGAATGGGAAAAGGCCGCTCGCGGAAACGATAACCGGCTTTATCCATGGGGTGATGAGCCACCCACATCAGAGAGAGCTCACTTTGACCAGGAATGGGATGACAAAAATACCCTGAAAACGGTCGACAGCTTTCCTGCCGGACAATCTTCCTCCGGGGTCTTTCAACTTGCAGGAAACGTCAGAGAATGGACCCAGGACTGGTACGACGCAGAGTACTATGCCCATGCACCTGACAAAAATCCCAAAGGGCCCGATACTGGAATCTTGAAAGTGATTCGAGGAGGTTCCTGGCGAAGTTTTGATACCGACCTTCGAGTGACATCACGAGGGAAAGGCGGATTTGCGCTCAAAACTCATGGCATTGGATTCAGATGCGCCCGTGATATTGGCTCTCATCCGGGGAACGCGACACCATCGGGAAGCTCAGAATAGAAGGTACAGAGATGTCACACGACCTGAAAATTACCAGCCGCATTCGAAATTCTCTATTGATCCTTTTTGTCTTTCTAAGCCTCACTACCTCTGGTGCCAGGGCTGAAGACCA
>QJYE01000233.1 GCA_003235785.1 Nitrospirota bacterium | reverse complement strand
GCTGCGCCATGCTCCGCCCCAATGAATGAGAAGGGATTGTTTATAAATTTTGTATTGCTATCATATAGCCCACCATAAATATTTTTCTGAGCAAGAGTTGCACGTACCATGAAAATTGGTCTTATTCAAATGGCCTGTTTGGCCAATACCCATCAGAATTTTGAACGGGCAGTGGGTCAGGTTGAAGAAGCCGCAAATAATGGGGCTCAAATAATCTGCCTGCCGGAACTATTCCGCTCCCAATATTTTTGTCAGCAGGAAGATGTAGCATTGTTTGATTTAGCCGAACCTGTGCCGGGGCCTTCCACCGAGGCTTGCAGTGCGATTGCCAAAAAGCATGGTGTGACCATTTTAGTGTCGGTCTTTGAGCGGCGAACCGCCGGGGTTTACCACAATTCCATTGCCGTGTTGGATGAGCAGGGAGAGATAGCCGGACTGTATCGCAAAATGCATATTCCTGATGATCCTGCCTATTACGAAAAGTTTTATTTTACCCCTGGAGATCGGGGGTTTCAGGCAATCAAGACGACTCACGCGACCGTTGGTCCGTTGATCTGTTGGGACCAATGGTATCCTGAAGCTGCACGGATGACGGCTTTGCAAGGGGCTGAGATTTTATTTTACCCCACGGCCATTGGCTGGCATCCCAAAGAAAAGGCTGAAGAAGGACGAGCTCAACGTGATGCCTGGATGACGATCCAACGCAGTCATGCCATTGCCAACGGTGTGTTTGTGGTGGCGGTGAATCGAGTCGGTCATGAAGCTCCTGCTGGGGGTGAAGGGTTGGAGTTTTGGGGAAGTTCCTTTGTCTGCGATCCTTTTGGTGTGGTGCTGGCCCAGGCTTCGGTGGATCAGGAAGAGACGCTCGTGGTGGATGTTGATCTGAAGCGTATTGAAGAGGTTCGCCGCAACTGGCCATTCCTCCGCGACCGCCGCATAGATGCCTATGGGGGGATTACGAAACGGTTGTTGGATGACGGAGCTTAGTATTTGTGATCAGATTTCGTTTGAAGCCTTTACCTTCACCCTAGCCCTCTCCCTGGAAAGGAGAGGGAACAAGAGAATCCCACCTTCGAGATTTCTCTTTTCTAGCAAAAGCCCCTCAAATGGAAAGGGTAATATTTCTTATCTTTTCCACAGATAATGGTGTCTTCCGGCTTTCATCTCCATCGGTTTTCCTAATTTCCTCTCCCCGGAGTGGAGAGGACAAAGGTGAGGGGAGAAATGAAGAGAATTTCACCAAGGTTGCGATCGTTTGCTGCTCGTCTGCGGGGGAATCAACCCGATGCGGAACTGAAGCTTTGGAATTGCCTGCGAGATAGGCGAATCAAGGAGTGGAAGTTCCGGCGGCAACATCCAATTGGGTGCTATATTGTTGATTTCTGTTCTTTGGAAGGGATGTTGATTATTGAGTTGGATGGAGGACAAACTCTCAAACAAGAAGATGCTGATGAGGAGCGTACGAAGTATTTAAGCTCTGTGGGTTTTCGTGTGTTGCGATTTTGGAATGATGAGGTTCTGACGAAGACCGATGATGTGTTGGAGGAGATAATGGGAATGTTAGAAGGTATTGAGAGTCTTGACCCTCACCCTAGCCTTCTCCCTGAGGGAGAGAGGGGACAACATGATCAGAGTCGAAGCGTGATAGAAAATGAGCGACGCTCTCTCGTTCAAGCAGAGTTGCGGATGCCGGCGGAGTGGGAGCGGCATGAGGCGACATGGATTGGGTGGCCACATAATACCCAGGACTGGCCCGGGAAGATGACCGCTATTCAATGGGTGTATGGGGAAATGGTTCGGAAGCTCTCTGGTGGGGAGATTGTTCGAATTCTCGTGAATGATAAAGCCCATGAATTGAAAGCTCAGCGGGTGCTGGATAAAGTTGGTGCCGAAATGACCCGTGTCCAGTTTTTTCGGATTCCCACCAACCGGGGGTGGGCACGGGATTTTGGTCCCATTTTTGTCAAACAGAATCAATCTGGTGCTGAGGTAGCAATTGCCAGGTTTCGTTTTACGGCGTGGGCCAAGTATGTGGATTGGAAATTGGATGATCGTATCCCTGTCAAGTTAGGTCCCAAACTCAATATTCCCATAGTCCCGGTTAAACGAAATCAACGCGAGGTTGTGCTAGAGGGTGGTGCCATCGACGTGAATGGGCAGGGCACCTTGTTGACCACCGAAGAATGCTTGCTGGATGAGCAGGTGCAGGTGCGGAATCCAGAATTTTCCCGTCAGGATTATGAAGACATCTTTCGCACCCACTTAGGCATTTCCCAGGTGTTATGGCTGGGTAAAGGTATTGCTGGTGATGACACGCATGGGCATGTGGA
>QJYE01000428.1 GCA_003235785.1 Nitrospirota bacterium | reverse complement strand
TATACCGAACCGCAAACTCGTTTAGCTGAACGTCTCGTCACGCATTCATTTGCTGATAAGGTATTTTTCTGCAATAGCGGCGCAGAAGCCAATGAAGCCGCGATTAAATTGGCTAGACGATACTCAATAAAGAACTTCAGGCCGGAACGAACTGAAATTCTGACCATGGTGAACTCCTTCCATGGGCGAACCTTGGCCAGCCTTACAGCCACCGGTCAACCAGCCTTGCAAAGGGGGTTCGGCCCCATGGTGCCAGGATTTCGATATGTACCATTTAATGACCTAGAAGCATTGGAGGCCAGCCTAACGCCACAAACTGCGGCCATCATGCTCGAACCTATTCAGGCTGAAGGCGGTGTAGTTGTTCCTGATATTGACTACTTGAAGAACCTTCGAAAGCTATGCACTGAACGGCAAATCCTTCTAATTTTTGACGAAGTCCAAACAGGCATGGGACGCACCGGCACCCTCTTTGCCTATGAACAATTTAACATGCAGCCGGACATCATGACTCTGGCCAAAGGCCTCGGAGGAGGTGTTCCGATTGGAGCCTGCTTAGCAACAAACACCGTCGCTGCCGCCTTTGAACCCGGCACACATGCCTCCACATTTGGTGGTAACCCTCTGGCCTGTGCAGCAGCCTTAAAGGTGCTGGACCTGCTCCTGGATGGCGGCAAGCTCGAACAGGGTCGAGTTGCTGGCGAATACTTAGCCAAGAGCTTAGCTACTCTATCCAAGCAATTTTCTTTTATTCGTGAAGCTCGGGGTATGGGTCTTTTGCAAGGACTGGACTTATCGATTGATGGAAAACCTCTCGTCATGGAATGCCTTGAGCGACGAGTGCTCATTAATTGCACAATGGGCCATGTTCTCCGATTCGTGCCTCCCTTTATCATCAGCCACAGCCAGATTGATCGGCTATTAACCGTCCTCTCTGACGTCTTTTCCAAGCGGGGATAAGCAGATGGCATCCACCAGGCAATCTCAACGTAGTCGACCTGGGTCTGCCTCACGTGGCAAGGCAGAGCAGCTCCCTAAAGATTTATTGACGGTTAAAGATATTCCCCGAAAAAAAATTCTCGACTTGATCGCATTGGCTAAAAAATTGAAGGCCGCACATCGCAAGGGCAAGCTGACCTTTCCTCTAAAAGGCAAGACCCTTGGACTGATTTTTGAAAAACCCTCGACCCGTACTCGCGTATCCTTTGAAGCCGGCATGAATCAATTGGGAGGTCAGGCCCTCTTTTTAGCCTCAGAAAAAATTCAACTCAGCCGTGGTGAAAGTTTGGCCGACACAGCCAAAGTTCTCTCTCGATACCTGGATGGTTTGGTTATCCGAACCTTTAGCCAATCTGCTTTGGAAGAATGGGCGCAGAACACTTCCATTCCCGTCATTAACGGCCTGACCGACCATTGCCATCCCTGCCAAGCCTTAGCTGATCTTCTCACAATTGTGGAAAAAAAGGGCAAGGCAAAAGGATTGAAATTAGCCTACATTGGGGATGGGAATAATATTACACATTCACTTCTTGAAGTCGGCGCTAAAGTTGGAATGCACGTATCGGTTGGATGCCCGCCTGGCTATGAACCTGATCCGGACATTGTTATGCGAGCCAAAGCCGAAGGGGAACAAACTGGAGCCATCATTGAAATTACGCATGATCCGATGGTGGCCGCAAAGGATGCGGACGTCATATATACGGATGTATGGATCAGCATGGGACAGGAAGACGAACATCAACAACGTATGGCAGCGTTAGCGCCTTACCAAGTCAATCGTCAGTTACTGAAACAAGCTAAACCACGGGTTGTCATCCTTCATTGTCTGCCTGCCCATCGCGGGGAAGAGATCACCACAGAGGTCCTGGAAGGTTCCCAGTCCGTCGTCTTAGACCAGGCTGAGAATCGGCTCCACATACAAAAAGCGATCTTACTTGAATGGTTAGGAAAGTAGGAGTCATGCAACGCCTCCCAAATTCAAATCGTTCAGCCACAAAAATCACGCATTTCCCGAACATCCAGGCTCAAAGTTGTATTGGCCTATTCTGGAGGACTGGATACGACGGTCACTTGCCCGGACTCAAAACGGAAAAAATATGCGATACCATCGCATTCTGTGCCGACTTCGGAGAAGGCGAAGATTTACCGGACATCAAAAGAAAAGCGGTGCAAGCGGGCTCGAGCAAGGTCAATGTCGAAGATCTCCTTGAAGAATGGTCCCAAATTAGGTCTTTCCGATGCTTCGGGGGAATGCGCTGCACTGCATGCAAGTTCCTCTTTTTTGGGAACATCTAACGCCAGACTTCTCATCGCCAAACGACAGGTGGAACCGGCGAAAAATGAAAAGGTAGCTTCTTTAGCCATGGCGCCACGAGGAAGAGAAAATCGGGTGACATTCGCAATGGCTTCAAAGATGAAAGTGATTGCCTCTTGGCGAGAATAGGCCATGGCATATTGCCAAGACCTTATTGACTATGCAAATCAATACCGTATTCCCATCACAGTCATCAATGCGAAGCCTTACAGCCTCGACGCCAACTTGTTTCGCAATAAGTATGAAGGCTGCGTGCGGGAAGACTCATGGGTGGATCCGCCCCCCAGATATGTTTCAAATGACCACGTCCCCTCAAGGCGCATCCTCTACACCCCAGACGTTAACGTTGCAATTTAAGAAACGCAATACAATCGTCATCAATAATAAAATCTTGAAGCCTGCAACCTTACTCCGTCAGCTCTATCAATTGGGCGAGAAACAGGAGATCGGGCGAGTGGATTTGGGCGAGAATCGATTCGTGGGGTTCAAGTCTTTGGGGTAGACGACACGCTGGGTGGAACAATTTTTCATAATGCTCATTGTGTATTATCATTGACGCCGGATTGAGAAATGGTCCACCTCGGTGAAAGTCTTATGCCCCGTCATGCAAAACTGGTCTATGGTGGCTTCTGGTTATATCTCATGCGGCAGACCGCATTTGACCGAGTACAACAAGACGTCACAGGAACTGTTCGCCTCCAACGTTACAAGGGCAATTACACCATCACCAGATGGAAATCCGATCAATCACTGTCTCAGCCGCATCTCGCGACTTTTGAGGAAGGATCAGGATACAACCAACAAAATGGCGTTGGCTTTCGGTTGAATGCCTTACACTGTAGCCATTCGAACGACCGTGCAAAAAAACCAAATGGTAAATTTACTATGTTTTCTTTAACCCATGGCTCTTGAATGAAAACTACTCGACATAAACCACCAAGCAAGGTTCGCTCTCGCACTCAAGCAAAGTCCACCAAGGAATCAGCCAAAACGAAACTTTGGGGCGGGCGGTTTCAAGGCCAGACGGACGCATTGGTCGAGTCTTTCACGGCCTCTATCAGATTTGATTGTCGTCTCTTTGAATACGACATTGAAGGCAGTTTGGCGCATTGCAAAACATTGCAACGCGCCAAGGTGCTCTCCACACGAGAAAGCCAAGCCCTCATCAAAGGACTTCACCAAGTTCGAGAAGATATTCGATCCGGCCAGCACATCTGGAATATAGAAGACGAAGATGTCCATATGAGCATCGAGCGTCGACTCACGCAGCTCATTGGCCCATTAGGGGGAAAGCTTCACACAGGTCGAAGCCGAAATGACCAAATTACACTCGATCTTCGACTCTACCTCAGAGATGCCCTGCAGCATCTACAAGAAGACCTCCGGCGCCTTCAACTATCGTTGGTGACCCTCGCCGAACGATACAAAGGCGTCATGATGCCTGGCTACACCCACTTACAACGAGCTCAACCTGTTCTGTTTTCCCACCACGTCCTCGCTTATGTGGAAATGGTGGAACGTGATAAAGGGCGCTTGCGAGATGCTCTGGTGCGAATCAATGTCATGCCTCTTGGCTCCGGTGCACTTGCAGGAACCAATTACCCCATTGATCGCCACTATACGGCTTCGTTGTTGAATTTCCCCAAAGTCACTCAAAATAGTTTGGACGCCGTTTCAGATCGTGATTATGTCATAGAAGTTCTGAGTGGGTGTGCCATTCTGATGATGCACTTTTCCCGTCTTAGCGAGGAATTGATCTTGTGGTCTTCACAAGAATTTCAATTTGTCGATCTTCCCGATGGATTTTGTACAGGCAGTAGCATGATGCCTCAGAAAAAAAACCCTGATATTCCTGAACTGATTCGCGGGAAAACAGGGAGGGTCTATGGGCACTTGTTCAGCCTCTTGACGACGATCAAAGGATTGCCACTCAGTTACAATCGTGATCTTCAAGAAGACAAAGAACCGCTATTTGACACCATCGATACGGTCACCACGTCCGTCAAAATTTATTCCGAACTCTTGACTCAACTCACGATACAACCGGAGCGCATGCAAAAAGCCGTTTCCGAAGGATTCCTCCTCGCAACGGAGTTAGCCGATTATCTGGTGCAACACGGTGTCCCCTTTCGAGAATCGCACCATATTGTTGGAAATTTGGTCAGGGAATGCTTAGCTAAAGACAAAGACCTACTCCAACTCACTGAGGAGGAATTGTTCAAGGCCTCTCCATCCTTTGACAAAACAGCCTTTCGGGTTTTAACCCCAGAAGCCGCCATTAACCAAAAAAATATCATTGGGGGGACTGCAACATCTCAAGTCACGACACAAATCAATTCGTGGAAGAAGATGTTACGATCAGAGCTAATAGCCTCGAACAAGAAAAAGCGAACACCATGAATGTCTGGCCGCTGCCATTATCACGACTCAGAATGATCAGTAGCCTCTTCATGCTATCAATCTTCCCTGTAGGATGTGGAGCGGTAGGACCTCCGATTCCTCCAGAAGATGTCGGCATTGAAGCGAAAATTAGAAAGCAACAACGAGCCACGTCCATAGATCATGATGCCGCATTGGAAGACCCTGACACCGTAATTGAGGAAGAAGCCATTGAACTTCCTGCTTTGTATCCCATAGGAACCCGATGAATCAGTTCATTCGACCTCAATGATTTGTTCAAGGATCAGCTCTCAGGGTACAATTTCTCGCTCTACATTTGTTTCGCCTTATTTGTGGAGGATTATACGAATGAATATCACCGAACCTCTCTGCGGGACAGGACTCAATCTTCCGTTAATTGATCCGTTCTCACCCAACAATCCGTACCATGAGGTGCACGGCCATGCATGATTTCCATTACAAGGGAGATGAGCTCTTCTGTGAAGAGGTGGCCATTCAACACATTGTCGAACAGGTGGGAACACCATGTTACATCTATAGCCATCGCACCTTAATTCGCCATTTCCACGCATTTGATGAGGCGTTTCATGACATCCCTCACCTCATCGCGTATGCGATGAAGGCCAATTCCAATATCGCGGTTTTAAAACTCTTGGCGAAGGAAGGCAGTGGGGCTGATATTGTATCTGGAGGGGAGTTATTCCGTGCATTGAAAGCAGGAGTCCCGTCCGACAAGATTGTCTTTGCGGGGGTTGGCAAGTCGCCAAAAGAAATTCGCTACGCACTTGAGTCCAACATTCTCATGTTCAATGTCGAATCACCAGGTGAGCTCCTCCAAATTGATGAGGTCGCTCGGACCATGAATGTGCGCGCACGCGTGGCCTTGCGCATCAATCCCGATATCGATCCGCAGACCCATCCCTACATTTCGACTGGATTAAAAAAAAGCAAGTTCGGCATTGCCTCCGATCAGGCGCTAAAAGAATTTGAGCTCGCGAGCCAACTGGCCCACATCGACGTCATAGGAGTGCATTGCCATATTGGCTCACAATTAACGAAAGTCGCTCCTTTTGTTGATGCCATCAAAAAAGTGCTGCACCTTATTCAAACGCTGAAGTCTCAAGGCATGGATATTCGCTATATGAATATCGGAGGAGGGCTCGGGATTACCTATTCGGAGGAAACCCCGCCTCATCCCAAGGAGCTGGCCGCAGCCATTTCTCCGCTTCTTCAAACAATCTCATGCCAAATTATTATGGAACCAGGACGATCGATTGTCGGGAATGCAGGAATTTTAGTGACCCGTGTGCTATACAATAAAGAGGGAACGAACAAACAATTTGTGATTGTCGATGCGGCTATGAATGATCTGCTTCGCCCAAGCTTGTATGACGCACATCATGACATTCAGCCCGTCCTCAAAAATGAATCTGCTCCGGTCAATACCGTAGATGTCGTTGGGCCTATTTGCGAATCAGGTGATTTTTTAGCCAAAGATCGGAAAATGCCCCAACCCCAATCGGGAGACCTATTAGCTGTCATGAGTGCCGGGGCCTATGGATTCACTATGGCTTCCAACTATAACTCAAGGCCCAAAACGCCTGAGGTACTCGTGAAAGATCACCATATGATGGTGATTCGAGAACGCGAAAGTTACGAGGATTTAATCCGCGGGGAATCGATTCCGGAAATATTTGAGTAAGCAAAGGACGCCATCATGTTTTCTGGTTCATTCGTTGCTATAGTTACGCCATTTTCCAAAGGAAAATTTGATGAAACGGCTATGGCTGATCTCATTGAATTCCACATTTCACACGGAACCCATGGCATTGTGCCTTGCGGAACCACAGGCGAGTCGGCGACCCTCACACCCGATGAACATGAACGAGTCGTCGCGGTCACCGTCGAGGTTGTGAATAAACGGATACCGGTTATTGCGGGTACTGGGTCAAACTCTACAGAAGAAGCCATTACATTTACGAAACATGCCAAGGCCATAGGTGCCGACGGGGCGCTTCTCATCACTCCGTATTACAATAAACCTACGCAAGAAGGCCTCTTTCGTCATTTTGAGGCCGTTGCCAAGGCCGTTGATCTGCCACAAATCCTCTACAATATACCCGGGCGGACCAGCGTTAATATGTTGCCGACCACCACTGCTCGACTTTCGCAGGTTCCTAACATTGTCGGTATCAAAGAAGGCAGTGGTTCGCTTCAACAGGTTTCCGAAATTATCCACCAATCAAAACCAGGTTTTCTGGTACTCGCTGGGGATGATCCCTTAACATTGCCCATGATGGCCCTTGGGGGAAAAGGCGTAATTACTGTAACGGCCAATGTTGCACCAACTGATATGGCCAATATGGTTTTAGCGGCTCTCAAAGGCGACTTTGAACAAGCAAGAACGCTTCACTTCAAATTAACGCCCTTGTTCAGCGCTCTCTTCTTGGAAACGAACCCCATTCCCGTCAAAGCTGCTCTTGCCATGATGAGAAAAATGTCAGAGGAAGTTCGGCTCCCCCTTACTCCCCTCGCTGATGAATACCGGCCTCAACTTCGAAAAGCCTTACAACAGGCTGGCGTTTTGTAAGGATTCACTTCATGGTACATACGATCATTGCCGGAGCGGCTGGGCGAATGGGCATGCGGCTTGTGGCCTTAACACAGGAGACCCATGGCCTATCATTAACTGGGGCCATTGAAATGAAGGGGCACCCTGCGATTGGACAAGACGCGGGGGAAGTCGCGCAAATCGGGAAAACTGGCATTCTTCTTAGTCATGATCTTCATTCCTATCTTCCACAAAGTGACGTAGTCATCGACTTTACCGGCCCAGCTTCATGCCTTTCTCATCTTGAACAAGTCGTCCAAACTTCAAAAGCGATGGTGATTGGAACAACAGGGTTTTCCGATCAAGAACTGATCCAACTCAAGGTATTAGCCGCTAAGGTTCCCTGCGTGTTTTCACCCAATATG
>QJYE01000382.1 GCA_003235785.1 Nitrospirota bacterium | reverse complement strand
GAAAAGGACAAATCCAGTTGATGTGCTTTTTGAAGAAAATCTACGGTGAGGTTCAGAAGATCCGCAGGTGAAAACGGCAAATGGTATTTCAAAATGGCTAGCTCATGATCCCGGGAGGGGAATTCCACTTTTAATGTGGGTTGGAGACGAGACAAGATATAGTCGGGCACTTCGTAGGTCGAGGCATCCTCATTCATGGTCACACAGCAACGAAACGCGTCATGAGCCGCAATTTGAATTCCGGCCACTACCGATTCCACCAATCGCCGATGATCAAGCAGGGACGCGAGAGACGCCCAGCTTTTCTCATTCATCCGATTCCCTTCATCAAGCAGGCAAATATTGCCCGTGAGCATGGCCGTGACGAGCGGGGAAGCTTGATAGGTAATCGTTCCATTTCCTGCAATCACCGGTGAAACGAGTAAATCTTCCGGACGCGTATCCGCCGTACATTGATAAATGTACAGGGATTGTTGACGTTCCTGCGTGGCAGCCATTGCTAAAGTGGTCTTCCCCACACCAGGCTGGCCGACGATACGAGGCGACAAGGGCGAATCGCTTGGATCGATCACCAACCAACAGGCCAGCAGTTGCCGTAACATTTCATGGTCCCCGATCCATTGTTGCCGAAGCGTGATGGGGCGGGCTAATCGGAGCGAGACGTGGCCGATCTGAAAACTTTCGGGATGACTGGAAGGAGAAGCATCGTTCAACATGACGATAGGCAAACTATCACAACATTTTTTGAAGGGTCAATGAAAGAAGTCAATGAAAGAAATTGAGGTGTTCTCTACTTCTGCCGGAATCAATTGACTAGTGGTTTGACATTACCTTGATTCCGAATTATTGTGTAGGGGAAGATTACCGGATGCCTTCTGCATCTACCCTTTCGATCGAGAACAGAACCCCGACAGGAAGGATGCAATGAAACTCAATGGAGGAGGAATGCGCAACATGACGCAATCAACGTTTGGGGGAGTTCAGGTAAATCCCCGCCCATCTGTAGGGTTTTCCTACCTGAAAGTTGTTGCCAGCATGCTCGTCTTTGGCGGGTTGTTGACAGGCTGTGTGAGTTCGGAAAAATATGAGGCAGAAAAAGCTCGGGCATTAAATTTCCAACGCCTCTTAGCCCAAGAAGAAAAACGAACAGGCGAACTGAACGTCAAGTATCAAGATACCCAACGCCAACTGGGGTCACTTGAGTCTCAAAGCCGCGATTTGAACGCCGAACTGGAAGCCCTTCGTGATCAACTCAACCGTTCCCATGAGGAACTCTCCAGAGTCCAGAACAGTGGCAAGGGCATGAACGATGATCTGACGCTTTCAGAACCCTCCATATCCGAGTTCGGTCTCAATGACCTGGACTTCAAAGATTCAGATCTTGCCAGCCTAGATTCTGACTTAGACCTAGGCGGCCCTCTGGAATCCATGGGTGGGCCCGATATGCATCTCGATGGTGGAGGCACCCATACGGTGGCTAAAGGAGAGACGCTCTATCGTATCTCAAAACAATATGGCGTGACCGTCGATAAGTTAAAAGGCTGGAATGGTTTGACGGATAACACTATTCACGTGGGCCAACAACTCGTCGTCAGCCAGCCGTAATTTGTCTTCAAGCTCCCTTCTTCACAAAAAGGCTAGATCCTAACAGGGACAATTCCCATAGGGTCTAGCTTTTTTGTCGTTTCATGCCCCAACCCTCCCTTCAATTCGTTGACACCTCATAGGGCGTATGCTACCGTCGAAACCATGAAAAATGCTTATTATTCAGTGGGTTTTGACGATTTCTGCACCCTGGCTGCCCAGGGAAATCTGGTCCCCATTTATCGGGAAATCCTGGCAGATTTTGATACGCCGGTCTCCGCCTTTTCGAAGATCAATAGCGGGCAGAATGCGTTTTTATTTGAAAGCATTGAAGGCGGAGAAAATTGGGCCCGGTATTCATTCTTGGGCAGTCAGCCGTCTGTGGTATTTTGGGAACACCAAGGCCAAGTCATTATCCAAAAAGGACGCAAGCAGTCCCGGGTTCCACTAAAAGATAATCCCCTGGATCACATACAGGAAGTCATGGCTGGGTATCGGCCGGTTTCCGTCCCGGGTCTGCCAAGATTTGTGGGAGGGGCCGTCGGATTTTTAGCCTATGATGTGGTGCGCGCCTTTGAGCCGATTCCCTCCTATCCCAAGGACGAACTCAAGACGCCCCTCTTTGCCTTTTGTATCACCGACACCCTGCTCATTTTTGATAATGTCGCCCATACAATCAAAGTCGTGGCCAATGCCCATATACTTTCAACCAAAAAGACGGACCTTCGACGTACCTATCAACAGGCCATTCAGCAAATT
>QJYE01000037.1 GCA_003235785.1 Nitrospirota bacterium | reverse complement strand
GGTGGTTTTAGAAATCGCCAATCGCAATGATGATTAGATGACCGCCCAAAAGCCATATAAAGCCATAAGGGGTCAGACTCGAATTAATAAATTCGAGTCTGACCCCTTATGATACCCCTCATGCCCCTCATGCCCCTCATGCGCTGATTGACGCTTTTATCTCTTTGGTTTTTTGGTTTTCTTGGGGAGCCCCCCTTCGCCCCAACAGGACAGGAACGCCGAGAGAAATGCATGCTCATGTGCCGGCTCGACTGCCAGCGGCGCCAGGGCCAATCCCACGGCCAGCGCGATATGATAGCCAACCGACCTCGTGGCCACGGCACGTTGATAGGCCGGATGAGCACGATTGACCCACACGGTCGATTCCAGCAACCGCCCAAGCTCTTGATCATGTTCCCGATCTTCGAATTGGATGCCGAGCCCGAACCTGGCCGGACGTTTAGCACTTCCGCGATCCGGCAACAGAAAATCAGAGACCACTGAGGCCGTGTCGTCTGGGTCGCGAGGTTCCCTGTCTGATGAGTTGGGAGTAGACTCAGGGGTTGGCCCCTGCACAACTAACGTGTCCTCCTCTTCAGCAACATGAGTCCCCTTGCCTGGCGTGATCACCGCCCGCATTTCTTCATACGACCCCGGCTCTCCCAAGGGAAGGCGCTTCTGACCACCCTTCCGATGCTCCACCAATGATCCTAGCAAGGGGAAAAGATCGGATAGATCTTCCAAGACTCGTTCTATATCGCGCTCCAGCGGCCGAATTTGTCGTGGCGGGGTTTCTTCAATCTGCCCATCGATCACACCCCAATCCGAAAGCTGCCGCTGCACGGCTTCTTGAATGGCTTTCCGGTACGCCAAATACGTAGCCCCGCGCGCCCCGACTCGAATAAAGTCCCCTTTGTTCAATGTCAGGCACGCCGCCAAATCCGGTACCTCAATCAACCCAGAAATTCGTTCACGAGCCTGTGGGGTCAACCCCAACCAATCCCATCCTGACTTGATGACTTTGCCGAACGTACTGATGGCCAGACCCTGTAAATCATCCGGCAAAGGATGGTCGGTTCGCACCAGATAGCCCACGGCCGAAGGCTTCCGCTTTCGCAGCATACGAATTTCTAATGGTGCCTTTACGGGTGCTTCAAAGTTTTGAGGCATCAACACTTGGCCATTAATGACAAATTCCACTCCTTCCGGATAATGCGCTGATAAAATCTTCGAAAAGGTGGAGTCCAGCAACGGCTGGAAATGGCGGGCAACTGCCGCACCTAAGAAGCCCGCATCCAACAGCGGCGATAAGGCATTCTGCAACTTCATACGCACAGCAGTACCTTGTTGATAGACCATGCCGATCGGTGTGACCCATTTCCATGGCGCCCGATGCCGTGAGGATAAATGCCAGGACGTGGAGACATGGGTCTGCCCGCGCTTGGTCTCTGTCAGGACTTCCTCACAGACTAACAACCCCAATTTGATCCCAACCCCCGCAAAGCCTATTCCCTGTCCACGCCGTTTCGTGCTCGAAGCAATGTCATGATACCGTGCAAGATCTTTCCGTTGCATGCCTGACCCGTTATCCCTCACCATCAACGTTCCCTCACCAGGATTGGCTTCAAGGGCAATCCGGCTGGCACCGGAATCCAAAGAATTCGCCACGATTTCGGTAAGAATAGTTTCTTCGACCATGCCCGGATAGGCATCTCGTAAATCTTCTAACAGGTGCAGGAGATCAACACGCGTCTCACCCATTTTGCGTCACATTTCCCTTTCTCTTCGCCACGACCATGGATGAGTCCGGTATCTATTAAGACTCCGGAATGTTGAAAACGTGTCGATCTTCGACTTCCACAAACACCCGTTTCACCAACTGATGCTTGGCTTTAATCTCGTTATCCAACATCGCTACCGAGCGTTCGACTTGCTCCGCAGACACACCATCCTGAAAATCCACGCTGATATTAACTAAAATAAATTCAGGCCCCATATGCATCGTGAGCACTTCGTTCACATGGATAACACCCACGAGTTGCCTCGCCAGCTCCCGAATACCCTGTACGACTTCCCGATTGGCGCTCTCTCCAATGAGCAGCCCTTTAGTTTCATACGCCAGCCAGACCGCCGTTCCTCCAAGAATCACTCCAATGATGACGGTGGCAATTCCATCTAAATACACAATCCCTGTGAGTTGCCCCAACCAAATACCAAGAAACGCCACAATCAGCCCCAGCACTGCCGCCGAATCCTCAAACAAGACCATAAAAATCGTGGGGTCTTTCCCTCGCTGCACCGCCTGCACATAGGACCACGTGCCTTTAGTCTGAGAAAATTCCTTGAAGGCATAAGCCCAGGCCCCACCTTCAAACACCAGCGCGAATCCTAACACCACATAATTGATGAGAGGATTCTCCACTGGCTGGGGATGTAGAATATGGAGGACCCCCTCATAGAGCGAGATTCCCGCCCCCAAGGCAAAAACCATGATCGCGACCACAAAACTCCAAAAATACACTTCTTTGCCATAGCCAAACGGAAATTTTTCATCAGGTGGCTTCTTCGCTTTATGCAGGCCATACAACAAAAGCCCTTGATTCCCCGTATCAACGAGGGAATGGATGCCTTCAGCTAACATCGCGGAACTTCCTGTGACCACTGAGGCGGAAAATTTGGTGACGGCGATCAATGCATTACCGATGAGGGCTGCATATATAACTTTTTTCGATGAAGATGCCATGGGACCTCGAGAATCACATCCTCCGTCATACCTGAGAAAAAATGACAAAGATTGAAACTCTACCCAAAACCATCAAGAAAAGTCTGCGATTCGGTCAGCCTTCTTACCTTTATACTTCTCCCCCCTTATTCCCATCGCCATGATTTCTTCATCATCCCGTGATTCCGTGAAGACAATTTCTCCGACACCTCAAGAAGCCTTCCAGCGTTTTTCAATCAACAAGATTCAGTTCATCACGGGCAAAAGGAAGGCATTTCCTGGAGCACGATCCCCGCGCACCACCATTAGTTGGTTGTCTGCGACTCTCTTGACACTATATGTAGAACATTATTATATTTACTCATCTTACCTGCGGCATTCATGATTTTTGATCGTCATCATAAATATTCACAAAATGGTTGCGTGTTAATAGCTAGGGTGAAAACACTGCTTTTAATGAGCACTTTACCCAGGGAGGGACGTAATGGCGAGCCAGACTAAAACCGCTCATGAAATTGCCATTTACCGACAGGGCCGCAAGCGAGGATTCGAGCATTGGTTTGTCGACGTCTCCTGCAATGTCCTCTTGACTCGAACATACGGCCCCTTCCCTAGCCGAGAGGAAGCCCTTCGATTTCTTGAAGGAGCAGAACTGGAACTACGGAAACTCCTGGATTTTGAGCTCAGGATCCAGTCCGGCCGGTACAACTTAGGTATTCCGCAACGATCCGAACATGCCTAATGACTTGTCCAGTGAATAACAAGTAAAATCTTCCTCTCGGTGGGCTTTCAGCCACCATATGTGATGGGCAAACTGGAGAGATCATTGTGAGCCTCCCCCATGGCGTTTTTTCTTCTTTTCACTTTTTTTAATCAGCTTATTTATCTGAATACGGTCCCCCTCATGCTCTACAGAAACCAATGACTCTTTTTACAACACACGACCATTTTCCAAATCCTAGCAATGATAGTCTTAAGACACCCTCATTTTTAGTTATCTTACAGCCTAGCCCTAATAGGTTATAATGATCTCCCAGAATTCAGTACCAAGCAGATTTAGCACGTTTTCGGCTTCTTGGCAGAATCATTACATACAGGATCATGGCACCTAAAAAACACCCAGGTTTTTCCAGCGGTCGTACCGTCAAGGCGCGAGAACTCCAATATATCCAGCGCCAGGCAGATACTGAACTACTTGATCACTGCCGGAATGGAAGGCCAGCCTATGTTCTGCATTCTCCACAAATGGGGAAATCCAGCCTGATTGCGCATACGGCTGAACAGCTTAACGCGACTTCTCATCACGCCGTCCTTATCGATCTCAGTCAGTTTTCCATTCCTCCACGAGAAAAGGACTGGTTTCACCATATCGTCCGTATTCTGGATGACAGCCTAGATCTCTCTACCGACCTTATGAGCTGGTGGGCAAAGCCAGCAGTATTTGCGCTGCCCCCTCACTTACGACTGACGCAATTGCTGACTGAAGTCATCCTGCCTGAAACTACCCAGCCCCTGGTTTTATTCATTGATGAAATTGAACGAACCGTGACTCTGCCTTTCCGTGAGCACTTCTTTGAATGGCTGACCAATCTGTATGAATCACGCGCCACGCATTCCATCTTGTATCGCCTCTCATTCGTTGTCTGTGGCGTGGCCACCCCTTCCCAACTCATTCCTGAGGGAGAGCCATCTCTATTCCAATGGAGTCACCGCGTGGTGCTCTCAGATTTTTCGCTCGAAGAAGCTCTCCCTTTGTCTGAAGGGCTGAGTTTTCCCACGGATGCTGCTCATGAAATAGTGACATGGGTGTACAGGTGGACGAAGGGCCACCCCTACCTCACTCAATTACTCTGCCAGCTTCTTGAAGAACAACACCATATGACCTGGCTGGAAGAAGAAGTCGATGAATGTATCGAGCATTTTATCGTGAGTCCTCAAGGCATTCGTGAGCCACATTTTCAATTCGTTCGAACAGCCTTAACGGAACCTGACGCCAATGGGGTTTCTCTCCTTGAGCCATACTTGGATCTTTTAGAAGGCAAGATAGAACATCTGAAAAGCAATCAACATGCCTTGGATCAACTACGATTAGTCGGCGTTCTTCGTGAGGATGAGGAAGAGATTGCTATTCGAAACCCGCTCTACCAGGAAGTCTTTCCGCCTTCATGGGTTAAACATCACCTTCATCCACCAACTTCCACGACACGGTCTGATTTTTTACCCTCTCCTACACCTCGGCAGTCATATGTCTTGGCAGCCAGTGTACTGTTGATAGGTATTGGGCTCCTGATGTGGTTCATCCGCGCACCGGTTTCACCGCCCCCTTCGGATACATCTCAACATGTCGCTTCGGCATCGAAGCCATCGTCATCAGAACCTCAGGCCCCCACCGAAATTCCGAAACCGCTCCAGCAACCCGAGGCACTCACCCAGGCACAGGAACACATACAAGAACTCGAAGCCACTATTGCACGCTATCAACAACTTTCAACAGATGAATCTCAAAGTTTACGAGCTCAACGCACACAATTAGAGACCCAACTTGCCTCAAAGGACAGTGCAATTTCTGAACTACAAACCCAGGTGCAAACGCTGGAATCAGCTCTCACGAATCAACGAGATACACATGATCACGCAATAGCCAGCCTTCAAGCCGAACGAGCCCAATGGCAAGCCAAAGCCACCGCAAGCGCGAAAGAACTGAATGCCAGGCTTGAAGAAGTCAAAAGCTTGCAAATGGCCGTTTTAAAGCAATCCCCACTTGACCCTTCAGAGGTCACCAAGCTCATGAGTGACCGCTCACACCTCGAAACCCAACTCAAAACGGCCAATACTGAACTTGCACTCGCCCATGAACGCGCCAGGGAATTGGACTCTCTCCTCACCCAACAAAAACAGTTGGTCCAGGTTGAAAGTCAACGGCACATGGAAGATCGGGCTCGTCTGGAAACAAGAATCAAAGAACTGGGAGCCACGGTAGCCGACATTCGCAAAACCCTCTCAACCAAAGAAGCGACAGCCCGAGAACAAGAGAGCCTTGCCAAGTCAGAACTGAGTCGTCTCCAACAGGATCGCACCAAATATCAAGGCCTCCTATCCGCCAGTCAACAAGAGGCGTCTTCTCTCAAAGATCAAACCGCCAAACTCGAATCCTCTTTGGCTCAAAACATCCAAGCCATGCAGGAAAACGCTAAGGAACGGGCCACATTGACGGCGAGCCTCCAGGAGCTTCGCTCCAAGGAATCTCGTATGGACAATCGCCTCAGCCAACTTGAAGCCTTGCTGGCCCAGGAACGTGAAACCGCCACCAAAACGTTGAGCACAGTGCAGCAGGAACGAGACCAGCTGCAGACACAATTGAGTCAGGTCCAACGGGAACTCAACTCAGCTAAAACACAAGTCGCCACCTTAGGGGATCAACTTTCGACAATCGGAGCTCAGGCCGAGCACAGTCAAAATGCGTTGAAGGCTATTCATGCCTCATCCTCGGAACAAACTCGTCGCACAGAGGAACGAGTCACCGAATTGGCGGCGGTTCGCTCAACTCTTCAAACGCAGCTTCAGGAAAATCAGGCGGCCTTGACCCAGGCTCAAGAACGTATTCGTCAGCTTGAATCCAATTCGGGAAAAATCCTAGAAGCCCAGGCCAGTCTGAGGAAAACCACGGAAGAACGGGATAGTTATTCGCAGAAACTTCAAGGCACCCAACAACAATTGGCAAAGGCCCAAGACCAGATCAAAAGACTGGAACAATCGTTACGTGCCGAATCATCCGCAGCCAAAATCGGTGGAGCGGGCGACTCACGTTCTTCCACGTCTGCCAATTCCTTCTCTGCATACTCTCCCAATGAGGAGGAGACAGTTAAAGCGGTTTCGTCGATTACCGCCAAACTGACGCAATCACCAAGCCCAATAAAATCAGAAACGGCTAGATTGCTCTGGGCTCGCCAAGCCTATGTTTTAAACCTCCGCACGCAAGGAACCCAGTGGTCCACAATTGACCATGCTCTTCGTAACGGACTCCACGCATCTCCCATTCTACTCTCGGGCGTTACCGGCAGAATTCATACCCTGACGTTCGACCCTTCTGGAGATCATGTCATTGGGGGAACCAGTGAGGGCACGATACTCTTGTGGACGATGAATCACACATCAAATGCCCCTCAAGTACTCACCGGACATACCGCCGGTGTGCTATCAGTCACGGTGAGCCCCGATGGGCAACGCCTCGCTTCCGGAAGCCTGGATTCGACGATTCGCCTATGGAACCTCTCGCAACCAGATACCCACCCCCGCCTTCTTCAAGCACATACTAAAGGCGTCACGAGCCTGGCGTTCCGCCACGATGGGAAACAACTGGCATCTGGCAGCCAAGACAACACGGTGAGATTATGGAATTTGACGAACGACCAACCCCAGGCTACAACCCTGGGAACACATGCTGGTCGGGTCAATGCCGTTGCCTATACGCCTGATGGCAAAACCCTTCTCTCCGGCGGAGATGACCTCACCCTCCGGGTATGGGACCTCCAACGAACAGAGAGTCCACCGAAAATCTTGCAAGGACACCAACAAAGTATTTCAACTCTGGCGGTTCATCCGTCTGGATGGTTGGTTGCCACCGGCAGTCGCGATCGAAAAATTGGCCTGTGGAATCTCCGCCAAGCACTGACTCCTCCGACATTTTTGTCAGGATCCGAGGGACGAATATCACAGGTCCAATTCAGTGTCGATGGGACATCCGTGTCCTCAGTCAGCTCTGATAAATCCTTGCGCATTTGGAATTGGCAGGAGCCTACTCAACCACCGATTCAATTTCCTGCGCACAAGGGAACCTTAGAGGCCATGGCCATTAGCCCAGACGGACGAACCATTGCCGTCGGTGGGAGCAGCCAAAGTGTGACGCTTTGGTCTGGTACAGGGCAATTGGCGCATGCTGTGTGCGATACGGCGAAAGAAAACCTCTCGTTTGTGGAATGGCAACAAATTGTTGGA
>QJYE01000273.1 GCA_003235785.1 Nitrospirota bacterium | reverse complement strand
CGCCCATTCACTGCACCCAAGGGGAAACTATGATCCGACCATCTCGAACGCGACAGGCATTTCAAAACCTCGTGAATATCCTGGTGTTTCTTGCCATGGTGGTTCTGGTGAGTTGCACCCCTCGGGTGGAAGTCGCGGTTCCAGATAAACCGATCACCATCAATCTAAATGTCAAAATCGACCATGAAATTCGCGTGAAAGTCGAAAAAGATTTAGAAAACGTCTTTACCGATCAGAGCGGACTCTTTTAAGAAACACGAGGTACAACCATGAACACATCGAACATTCACCCAAAATCCCTTGCCGTGATTCTCAGCTGCCTTCTATTCATCCTCATGCCTCTCTTGGCCTTTGGTATCTCCCTCGATGAAGCCAAGCAACAAGGCCTGCTCGGAGAACGCCTCGACGGATACCTCGGAATCGCCAAACCCTCCGCTTCCCCAGATACAGTCAGTTTAATGAAAGACATCAATAACAAACGGCGAGAGGTCTACAAAGGTATTGCAGCAAAAAATGGCACCGCCCTCTCAGCCGTCGAAGCGCTCGCGGGTCAAAAAGCCATCGAAAAAACCCCATCAGGACAATTTATCATGCAACCCAACGGAACCTGGACTCCTAAGCCGTAAAATTTTCCCAGTTCATTCTCTGTTCCGTCACCTTTATTCAATCAAGGTAAATTTCAGGGAATTCTATCTGAAGCCAAAGGATAGGATAATTATGGAAAAACAGGTGTTATTTTTCGGAGCAGGAGCATCCTATGGCGCCGGGATAGTCCAAGCCCTCCATTGGGAAAATGTTTACACAAATGGGTTCTCAAGTATTTATATAAAAAATATGATGAGCTGGAGGCTGATTGGGAGCAGGAGAGAGGGAAGGATATTATTCGAAGCAAAATAAAAGATTATCTAGAAAATTCTACCTCCTATGAAGCATTAGCAAATCCTCTTTGCAAGGAGAATGGAATTGACTACTTACACGATAGGCCTTGGGGAAAAAATCAAGGCATCAACTGGCCATTCCCACGAAAAAAGGAATCCAGATTATTCAATCCAAAAGATGGATACCTGCCTACAACCGCAGGTATGACGAAAATCAAAATAGGTATCTGCCTCTGCTAAGAAACACAGAAGCAAGGGAGGCTTTATGCACCAGACAGCAGGCTTTCCCTCAACGCCTCAATTTGCTTCATGATTTCTTTCGTACAGGATTGCATGGATTCCTTGCTCGGCCGGGATTCTTGATGGAACTGAAGCGGCGCGCCATAACGGATGATTGCCTTACTCGGGACAAAGAGGGTTTTGAGCATCGAGTTGACTGAATGCGGGCCTTTCCACACGATGGATGCGGGGATGACTGGGGCACCTGACTTGATCGCCAGATACCCAATGCCGGGATGACCTTCTTCCAACCGATACCGATCCAACCCCCCTTCAGGGAACAGGCCGATGACTTCATTGGCAGCTAACCCATCCAACATCGCACGAATCGCCTTGATGTCCCGTCTGCCTCGTTGCACGGGAATACAGCGAAACGCCTCAAACGACCACCGGATAGAGGGTTGGGAATAAATCTCTTGTGCCATGAGAAACCGAACGGGGCGTCCAGCGGTGGCTAACAGCACCAAGGAATCCCCCATTGAAGTATGGTCACAAACAATGAGCGCTGGCCCGGTAGAAGGCAGCGGGGATGGATCAGAGGCCCGGACCTGATACATGAGCCGGCAGACCCACTTGTTGAGTTGATTGAGGAAGAAATAGGCGAGACCGTACTGTTTAGCGGGAACTGCCAAGGTACGAGGCGAGAAAAGTCGATGGGTGGCTATTAGGTGAGTGTTGAATAATTAAGATTTTCAAGAGCAAATTTGCCCAGAGTGGCGTTGTCTAGCAAAGGCTTTGGTTCGGTTCAGAAAAGTCCGCCCAGTCTGCCCTGAGCTTTGCCGAGGGTAAGGCCACAGCCGTTCTTATGCGCGGAGCGTAATTCCAGTACGTGAGCACAGAAACATGGTGAGAATGCCGCCTTGCTTATCCCATCCTGAAAGGTGGGCCATTTTTTTCAACAGACCCATTAGGTGATGTGGCCCCATCCCATGACTGTCGGAAACGGGCCATTCAGACCTAGTGGTCCCCCGAAAGCGAATAGCTAGGACGTCGTTTTTTCCGCGTTTGCCCTCTCGGAGGAATCTGATGACTCGTCGCCATCGGATGCCGATTCGGAATCTTCAGACAATTCAGCGCCCTCTTCGTCTTCACCTTCTTCTTCCGGCTCTTCAAACCAATTGACGAGCATCTCTTCCCACCACACGTTATCAACGTCTTCACCCGGATCTTTTCCTAAAAGCGCAACCTGCTCTGC
>QJYE01000168.1 GCA_003235785.1 Nitrospirota bacterium | reverse complement strand
ACGAATGAAGGTCACACTCGAACTCGTCGTCAGCAACCTTCGCTAGTAAAACCTTTGGAACCGTCGTTGGGCTATCCGGAAAGGTCGGCATTCAGTCCTGAGGCCTCACGTTTCTTTCCTCTATTCCCGGTCCGATCGTTGGCGAACGACCAGAACAGAGCATTGAGCATAACGGACGACCTTGTGAGACACACTCCCCAACAAAATGCGTCGAAGGGCGGTTATTCCCCGAGAGCCCATGACCACGAGACCCGCTCGCATTCGTTGGGAAGCTTTGAGAATTTCTTCGGCTTCGTGCCCAAAGGCAAGATTCTCCACAATCTTGAGCTGAGGACGATTTAGGGCCTTTCGGGTCGCCTCCAAGGGCAGGCAGCATGAGGGTCATTCTGTTATGGCCTTTTGGCCCGTTTCCGCACAACCAGCACAGAACATTCTGCATGCCGAACGACCTTGTGTGACACGCCTCCCAACATCATGACTCGCCTGATTTCTGTCATTCCCCTTGACCCTACGACAATGAGATCTGCTTGAACATCTTGCGCAGCTTTAAGTATTTCATCCGCCGCATGGCCCTCTGATAGCATGGTGTCGACTTCAAGCTCTTCCCCCATCAGGTCACGTTGTGTTGCCTCAAGCAGCCGCACTCCCGCTTGCCGGCCCGTCCGCCTACATTCTTCCGCAAATTCTGTCGCGTCCATTTGTGCCGAGACCCAAGCCAAGGTGATCAGAGCCACAGGCTTTTCCACGACATGAAGGATCGTCAGGCGTGAGGATTTGGGAAGCTTGAAGGTTTTGAGTAAAGCTACCGCTTCTCGAGAATCTGATGAACCATCCATGGCCAGGAGGACATGAAGCCCACGGGAGCTGGTTGTGGGGGGCTGAGGCTCACCGCGTACGACTAACACGGAACAAGGGGCATCGTAGAGCACCCACTCACTCACACTGCCCAGAAGAAACCGCTTCATCCCTGACAGGCCTTTGGTTCCCAACGCCACAAGGTCAATGTGATACTCTTCAATGGCCGTAAGAATTTCGGCTCCAGGGATCCCTTCACTCACGATGGGATGGATTTCTAGCCCTTGTACGTGAAACGGAGCCGCCAGACGAGTCACTAAATGATGGGCGCTTTCCATCGCCTTCTGCCGAATTTGCGAAAGTTGGTCTCTCCCCTCACCCAACACATGAGGGGAAGGATCTGGGCCTGGCAGCTCCGCTTGAGGTTCTTCTACGTAAAGCACATAGACGATAGAGGTAGCCGGGAGACGAAGTGCCTCCACAAATATTGTCGTTGTTGAAGCATTCGGTGATGAATCCACTGCCAGTAACACCTTCATGGATGGGTTCCTTTCTCTTTTGCCGAAAAAACCAATCTCGGTTTGGCCTCATTTTTCATGGACAATCATTAAATTCGCTTCCTTACAGAGCGTAGGAGAATGTGTTGCCTTTTTCACAGCCTGCTACATTGCAATCCAAAGTGACTGGACGACGATGTTAGCATCCCCTCGATGAGATGGTCCCCAAAGATTCCAGATCGTGAATGTCGGTAAGAATGACCAAGGAGCAAAAGCCATACAAAGACAGCCTGCGACAATGGAGACAGACCAAGATCAATAAAAATTACATGAGCTTTTACGGAGAGCCGTGAATATGCTCGCTTCATTATTGAACATTACCGCATCCAGGCGATCTCAGAACATTCCAAAGGCACTACCGCATCAGGGTGGGCCGGAACGATGCGAGGGGTATAATGATCTGCCGGGCGAAGGGCTGGAGCTTTCCCCCAATAGAGGTACGCATTCACGAGGCCGGGCACCGGATGTTTCAAATCCAACAGAATACGATGAGAAGGATCGTCCCCGTGGCGGTCGGCATAGAGTTCTACATTCACTATCGCAGGATCTAGAGACCCACAATGTACTTGAACCTCAAAGGACCAGTCTTCTTCAATCTGAACAACATGCATGTCGCCAAAACGCAGGGTAGTCCAATGGGCTTGGATTGACTGGCACCATTGATGAATGTCTTGAGCCACCTTGCCCCCGTTTGCCGCTCTGAGTTGGTACGAGTTGGAAGCCGGCAAATAGGCATTCTCCACATACTCCCGCACCATGCGGTTACTACTATAGTGGGGGGTGAGCTGAGACATGCTCGTGCGAACCCGTTTGATCCATCGCCGGGGAATGGCCTCATGATCTCGCGCATAAAACTCCGGAATAATCTGATTTTCCAAAATATCATACAATTGAGCCGCCTCTTCGACATCTGACAGACCATCCAGATGAGGCAAATTCGTTCCAAGCGCCCAGCCAACTTCCGGAGTATAAGCCTCCGCCCACCAGCCATCGAGTTCTGAG
>QJYE01000530.1 GCA_003235785.1 Nitrospirota bacterium | reverse complement strand
CTCCGCCCTGTGACGACCGCTTCGTCAGCCTGAGGGTCTTGCCGGAAAAAACCCAAATGCCCCCATCCTTGCTGTCAACGTCCGCGCCTTTTCCATTCACGATGTACAGCTCTTGTCCATACGCGGAGAAATCGCCTCCCTGAAGGTACCCTTTGATGGTCAATTTTTGTTGCCCCTGGGCATCAAAGAGGACCGGTCTTGTGGGGGAGGTCTTCCATGACAACACCGAAGAGGGCTGTGCGGTCTGGAGTTGTCGCCAGTCAAAGTCATAGACGAAGAGGGGATCCGTCGGGGAAATGGAAATATTTGATGTATACAGTTGCTTCGTGATGGGATGAATGGCACACCAGGCCGCTTTTGTCTGCAGAGGCAGCAGGAATGATCCAGAGTACGAAAGATTGTCGGCGCGAAATACGGCGATTCTAGGTGGTATCCCGACCTTCTTCGGGGGTGCAGGGAAATTTCCGGGTTCCATCCTATGACCCTCAAGGGGTATGAACACATACCCGTCAAAATAATCTAAATCCCCAAAATGGTTATAGCCTTGGTCTCGTAAGGCTTTCGGGATAGGCACCGAGAGAATGCCTTTCGAAGGATCTGCCTTGGTCACCCCTATATTTAAATCGTGAGCGATCGGAAATTTCCAGAGCCGACCCTTCTGCGTAAAAAACCAATGTTCATGATCGTTCGCCACACCTTGTAACTCCTCACTCCATCCGTTTTCACGGGACGAGGGGAATTCGCCACGATAATGAATGGATTTGATGGGCTTTAAGACGGGTGGGACGGGCGCTAACTGTTGGCCCCCAGAGCTGGGTAGGGGAATTTTCGGGAGGCGGAGTTGTGCTTGAGTTTGCGAACCAGGTCTTGGGGTAGACGTCCCTGCAGAAGCGAAGGTCTTAGCCTTGCGGAGCTTGTGCACAAAAGCAAATTTTAACCCACGAGGCCGAATGCCGCTTTGAGTGCCGACGGCTTCCAGTCCTGTCCCATTTGTTTGCAACATGGCCAAATGAAAAATATCAGGGTTTTTTGGATCTGCCTCTAATCGAACTGTTATGTCCTTCAAGAGTTCTTCGTGCGTACCGGAAGTGGCATCCACCAACATGGCTTCAGTTCTACGCTGCCCATCAGGTAGTAATTTCAACCAGGATTCCGCCACTTCGACCTGATACCTTCCAGCTGGAAGGACCCCGTCTTCTCCTCCAGGAGTCAGAAAATGAATGGGAGCTGGAAAATCTACGGTTAATGGCGCGGGCAGATCGGCATACACCATCGCCACACTTCCGAAAAAAAGTATCAGTGATCCTAGAAATGTTATGAATGGTTGTATTCCCATGTTTTTTTTGCCTCACGGTGTAATTGAGAGAATTCCCCTCGGTAATTAAGAAGAGAAGGAATGGTGATTCTGCTTTTCAGTGCTTTCCTTTTTTGGGAATAGGCCAACCTCTTACTGACAGTAGAGCATTCCCTTGATGTGGCCATCTCATCCATTTTTGTCATGTTCCTGGCAATCGACCGCTAGAGGACGAGGCGGTGAGAGGCGCGTGGTACCATGTGGATCTCCCTTCTAGTTGACCCATTTTTCTTCATACGTGGTGTGTCGATGGAATGGCTTGTGTGGTTCATCATGAAGCATGCTGGTTTCCGGAGGAGCCAGGATACAGATATTCCACCTCCGCAAGCTCTTCCGGCCACTGAGGGACCCCCACTCTACTCCTTTCAGCCAAATAAGCAACTCCTGACTCAAAAAGAGGGGAGTGGGGTTGGAGTGAAGCTTGCCGCATGCACCAAAGCCCAACCTCGTGTGGGGGCAGACTCATCCTGACCTGCTGACGGATTGGAGATGGTGAATACAAGCGAAGACGGGACTTCTCAGGCCTGGTATGCGGGAGAGGGAATCAGGTGGTGCAACAGGACCAGGTGCCGTGGCATCGGCGTTCCAATTAGGAAATTCTCACGCTCGTGAAAGAAACAATCCGGCGGGGCAGTGGGAATCCATCACCCCATTGTCATTCTGAGCAGCAGCGAAGGATCTGAGCCTAGCCGCACCTTCGCTGAAGCACGACGCCAGACCCGATACTCCAGCTTGAACGCATCGGCAATCTCACACAGGTTGGAGGCCGCCTCTTCTGCACGAGGCTTGGTTGTCGGTTAAGTGCGCTGCTCCTCGCATATAAGTCAATACTCATGCCTGACCCCACATTTTTGCGAGCGTAGCTTAGAAATACCCTCTGATCCACGTTCCTCCTTCTAACAAAGTCCACGTTATGTCGATACTGTTGAGTTTTGCGGTTCACGCTAATGGATAAAATGTATGCGGTACAGAGACCTGCACACTGGTGCATCCTGCCATCAAA
>QJYE01000475.1 GCA_003235785.1 Nitrospirota bacterium | reverse complement strand
TCGGAAAGCCTCTGAAAGAATGGTCTGGTCGAAGCCCTTGTGAAAAGATAATTGGGATGGCCCATCTCATGAAGCATGATCTCAGAGTGAGCAGGAACTACAACGCCTATTTATCTGATTTCTGGTTGGCGATTCAGGTTGGGGTGTTGCTGTGCCGGCTTCCTGTGCTACTTCGGTTCTATGCTCTCCCGACTCTGCTGCATCGTCTGACGCCCCCTGATTCAAATGCCATGACGGCTAATGAGGTCACGCGTGACCGCGCTGTGCATGTGGTTCTTCAGGTTTGTCAACTGCGCTTCTTTCGCAGCCGGCTGTTTCCACTGGCGTGCTTACGACAATCCTTGACGCTCTACTACACGTTGACTCGTCTTGGGTATCCAGTCATGATTCACTTCGGTGTGCGTAAGGGGAAGGAAGAATTAGAGGGGCATTGTTGGCTAACAGGGAAAGGCATGCCTGTCACAGAGAGGGGGGAATCTTCTGCCTCATATCGTATTGTTTACTCGTACCCATCAGGCCAACCGAACTCTGGCCAAAAGGTGAAAGAGATCTTTTGCACTTAACTTAAATGGGTAGTTTTTCTGACACGTGGGCGAATAATTTGTTACTTCACTCTGTAGGAAAGGATGAACACATGAATCAGGACAAATCTGAAGGAAGTCAATCAGCACAGGAGAGCAAAAAGCCGTGGGAAGAACCGAAACTCGATTTTGTAGAGCCTAAGCTGACGAAGCATGGGGAACTCAAAAATCTCACCGGATTTTTTGGTGCGTTTAGTCCTTGAGAACAGATTGCGCTGACCATTTTGCTCATGGCTTCCTGAAAGGCGGGCTTGAGTCTTTTTTCGCCGCAGGAAGCCATGTTGGCTCTAAGAGTGAATGGGCGTGGTATGAGTCTGACTGCATTTCAAAAAGTTGTTGAATACAATGGCCCGGTATGCCTTTCACCACATTTCGCTGGAGGTTCTATCCGAGGGGAAAGGCATACAAGCTTCTCTCGACCAGCTTCTTCAGGATATGTCCTGGGCCCCAACCCTTTCCTCCACCCAGAAGCCTCTTTTAAGCCTTTCATTTCGCCACAATGGTCAAGGGGTTGGCGTACTTCCTCCGCAGGCCCGCCAGGTTTTCACAGTTGAGGGCTTTGAGGGTTACGAAACCAGTCGGGACTTTTATTTGACCCATGGCGCCTCCTTCTTTTACCTCCAGCCTTTGGAAGGAAAGGGGGAAGCCCATCTTGCCCCTTCATTTTTTGACCAGCCTCCACTCCTTCAACAAAAATTTTTTGGCTTTGGTCTTATTCGACTGCTGCGACCACTCGGACTCTTTTCCCTTCATGCTGCCTGTCTGCTTGCGCCGGACGGAGTTGGAGTGCTCATCGTGGGTAGTTCGGGAAGTGGGAAGTCTACCTTAACCATTGGCCTGATTCGAGAAGGGTGGGGGTATCTCTCCGATGATGCGGTGCTCCTTCGGAAGGGCTCGGAGGCTGTCGAAGCCATGGCGTTGCGAAGACATTGTTTTATCGATGCCCAAACACCAGTCGATTACTCTGATTTCCGTTTAGGTGAAATGGTTCCTGATGCCGTGAGTGGGCAACGCCAACGTGTGTATGTAGACGAAACCTTTCCCGGGCAGGCTGTGCCAACCTGCGTGCCCCGGGTGTTGGTGTTTAGCCGTATCGTGCCGGAACCGAAGAGTACCTTGCTGCCTTTGACTCGTGTTGATGCCTTGCAGATCCTCTTGACCGAAAGCGGTCCGCAATTGTTTGACCCATACACGATGGCTCAGCAGATGGAGATTCTTAAAACGTTGTTGTCTCAGACGAAGACCTATGAACTGCGGGCAGGCGCAGATCTCCATCGGGATCCGCGCATTCTTGAGTACCTGCTAGTAGAGCAGGCTGGAAAGGGGTCGTGATGGCGCGGGTCCTGCTCGAGCTGACTAATCGGTGTAATCTTTCTTGTCACCATTGTTTTGACGAGCGACATGCGGGGACTGGAGATCTCCCCTTGCCCATCATCCAGAAAGTGCTGCAGGAAGGGCACGCCTGTGGCATTGACCATGTGGGATTTACCGGAGGAGAACCCACGATTCACCCGCAATTTGCCGAAATCCTTAAGCTGGTTAGTCAGGCTGGTTATGGATTCAGTTTTGTCACCAATGGCTTGAATTTCCCAAAAATCTTTCGACTGTTACTGCAGTACCGGCAACACCTCCACGGGTTGACCTTTAGCCTGGATGGTGCACGAGAGGTCACTCATGACCGGCTTCGCGGGAAGGGGTCGTTCCGACAGGTTATGCGGGCGGCCAGTCTCTGTGTAGTGAAAGATTTGCCGTTTACCTTCAATATGGTTTTGACCAGGGA
>QJYE01000137.1 GCA_003235785.1 Nitrospirota bacterium | reverse complement strand
ACATTCCCAACCCTTTTGCTTTGCGATCTTGCCCTTATTTTTACGGAGAGATACCTGCCACCGACCGCAGGTATGACGGATAGGGGAGTGAGATGGGATTTTTCAGGTTAAAAGGGGGTTTGGCCGGCGCGGAGTTTGGTGAGGGATTCTTTGACGAAGGCCAGGTCTTGGCTGCCGGGTTCCATGTTTTGTGCGGCGAGGGCCCAGGCGGCATCGGTTTCTTGCTTGCGGTCTAGATACCAAAGGGCGATGCCTCGATACCAATTGACGGCTGGTTGATTGGGGAGATCAGCGAGAACTAGATCAAAATGTTTGAGGGCTTCTTGAAAGAGCTTCGGATCATCGATTTTTCGTGAATCAATGAGTAGTACCCCATAGTTGTAATGGGCTTCATGATGTTTGGGGTCTAACTCTAAGACTTTGGCCCAGGCTTTTTGAGCGTCGGCTGCTCGGCCTAAGGCCTGATACGATCGCCCGGCCATGATTTGTCCCTGTAAGTCATCTGGATTTTCTTTAAGACGTGCTTCCAGCTTGGCCACCATTTCCATAGGATTGGGGCCGCCCCCCATTTGTGCTTCAACGGCCATGAGCTTTTGCGCCGCTTGAATCTGTAAGGCGCTGTAAATGCCGACGGAAGCCAGCAAGACTACTAATCCGGATGCGATGGCGGGTACCCAGCCTTTTCGTTGTACAGTGGTCTCTTGAGCATTGCTGCCGCCATCATTCTGTTTTGCATCATTATCTTTAAGTATGTCCAGCCGGTCTAATAATTGGAGAAGCCGATGTTCGTCTGTGGCTTTGAGGCGTTCATAATCGGCACGTTCCATCCGGCCCTGTGCGTGCTCCATTTCTAATTCTTGCAATGATTGAGCAAGGACTCCTCGTTCGACTTGGAGGTCGGCATATTCTTGGGCCTGGTTATCATCTAGCCCGAATGAAATGGGAGAGGGATCTTTCCGCCAAAACGGAAGGGTCAGGGCAAACACCACGATGCCGAGAATGATGAGCAGTGGTATGAGAAAGACAGCGACAGAAGACATGGCAGTCAGGGAGGCTTACGATTCCAGTTCACGTTCGAGGCGTTGGCGAGCTTGTTCGTCTAAGGGTGGTGGCGGGGCAGCAGGGGTGGATGGGGTGCCACGAACCCAGCCGTTGACTTCTTTATAGAGAAGGAGTCCTCCCCCTAGCAACAAAATGAAGGGGCCAACCCAGATAAACCAGTTGACGCCATGCTTGGGGGGTTCCATCATGATGTAGTCCCCGTACCGACTGAGGAAATATTCTTTAATGTCCTCCGGGCTATGGCCGAGCTTCAAACGTTCTCGAACAACCCCTCGCATTTGTTGGGCGAGGGGAGCTCCCGATTCCCAAATATTTTCTGTTTGGCAGACCGTGCACCGCAATGTTTTGGCAATTTCTCGCACTTGGATGTCCAGAGCGGTTTCGTCCTGGACCTCAGCCAATAGGGGCCAAGGGCTTGTCAAAATCAGCAGGAGGATAAGCGTGAAGCGACTAGACATGCGCATTAGGATTTGGTGTTGATGGGCTGACCTTTGAGCAAGGGCGCGATAATGTTTTGGGTGATCGTCGTATACATATGGCCTGTGACCGGTCCCACATATTTATATCGGATTTTTCCCTCTTGATCGATGACAAAAGTTTCGGGTACGCCATAGACGCCATAATCAATGGCGATTTGCCCGTGCAGATCACGCATATGCGGAAATGTCGTGCCATATTCTTTGAGATACTGTTGGGCATCAGGCAATTTATCTTGGTAATTCACGCCAAGCATGACGAAATTGGGATCATCTTTAAATAATTGATGGAGCTGTAACACGCTTTCATGCTCAACCTTGCATTCATAACACCAGGATGCCCAGAAGTTCAGCAGGACGACCTTCCCCTTGAATTGCTCCAGGGAAATCACGTCACCCGTTTCCACATCTGGGCCTTCCACCATGGGGGCGTCAGTGCCGATGAGCACGGTGGGAATATGCCGAGGATCTCCCCACAGACCTTGATAGAACAAGGCAAACAGTCCCAGCAGGATCAGGACTAAGGTCAGTTGCCAGCCTTTGGTCATTCGTCCTTCTTTCGTGGGCGGAGGATGTTTAAGATGACGCCCAGCCCCATAATGATCCCTCCACCCCACACCCAGAGAACGAGTGGATTAATCACGCCGCGTGCCACGGCTACCCCTTCCGGAGAGACTTCGGGCATGGTCAAGAAGATATGGCCCATATTGATCGCATAGATGGCGGATTCTGTTGTCGGGGTTTGGGTCGCGTTGTAAATGCGCTTTTGGGGGCGCAGTTCAGTCAGTAACTCGGCACCTTCAAAGACCTGAAACACGCCTTCTTCTGCTTTCCAATTCCCACCTTCCACTTCATGGAGTTCCGTGAGCTTGATGCGATAGTCCGCAATGGTAAATTCATCTCCCACCTGCATCGAAACGACTTTCTCAGTTTGGTAAATCGTCGAGGCAATGATTCCAATGACGAGGACCAACACGCCGATATGGGTCAGCATGGCTGCATAGCGTCGTTGGTTGGCGGTAAACGCGGCCAGGCATCCCTTGAAGATGGTACTGCTATTCCGCTGGGCATAGAGTTGAGAGACTTTTCCGAAGTCGAGCACAATGGCCATGCCAGAAAAGGCTACAACATAGGTTCCCGCCAGGGCATAGAGGTTGCGAATGCCCGTGATAGCCAGGACGACGACCATGACCGCTCCAGCGAGTAGGGGGATTGAAAAACTTTTTTTCAGGCTGTCGACTGACGCCTTTCGCCAAGGAATGTAGGGTCCGATGCCCATGAGGAAGAGCAGGCCGAGTGCAATGGGCATGAAGACCGCATTGTAATAGGGTGGGCCAACCGTGACCTTCGCGCCTTGTAATGTTTCCAGGATGAGCGGATAGAGTGTGCCCAAAAAGACCGTGGCAGCGGCCACCAGGAAAAATAAATTATTAAAGAGAAAGATCGATTCACGTGAGATAAGTGAATCCATCTCAACTTGGGATTTCAGTTTATTAGATCGGAGAATCAGCGCACCGAAAGCAATGCCAATGACGCTGCCGACAAAAATTAAGATATACAAGCCGCGCTCCGGGTCGGTGGCAAATGAATGCACCGATGTGAGCACCCCACTCCGTACCAAAAAAGTTCCAATGAGGGACAGCGAAAATGTGACAATAATCAGGAATAAATTCCAGACTTTGAACATTTTTCGCTTTTCCTGCACCAAAACCGAATGCAGATAGGCCGTGCCCACCAACCAGGGCATAAACGAGGCATTTTCTACCGGGTCCCAGCCCCAGTACCCGCCCCAACCCAATTCGTAGTACGCCCAATAGCCTCCGAGCAGAATGCCGGTGGTCAGGCACATCCAGGCGAAGGTGGTCCAGCGTTGGGTGACCTTGATCCATTCTTCTCCCAAGCGCCCGGAGAACAAGGCAGCCATCGCGAAGGAAAATGGAATGGAAAAGCCCACATAGCCCATGTACAACATGGGGGGATGCATGACCATGGCCGGGTCTTGTAATAACGGATTGAGGTCCTTGCCATCTAATGGGACGGGGAGCAGCCGTTCAAAGGGACTGGAGAGAAAGACGATCAGGCAGAGAAATCCGAAGATAATTCCGCATTCCACGGCAATCAGATAGGGCATAATTGTGGGTTGGGTGCGCCAATGCAGCCACACAGCTAAGGTACTAAACACCGAAAGAATAAAGACCCAGAGCAGGAGCGACCCTTCATGACCACCCCAGACCGCTGATACCGTATAAAAGAACGGAAGTTTCGAGTTGGAATTATTGGCGACGTAGAGAACTGAAAAATCACGGACAATAAAGGAATACACCAAGGACAACATCCCGATACTGAGCAAGGCAAAAATTAACGTCAGGGCCATGCGCCCTGATCTGGCCCAGTCTGGATTGCGGGTTTTCAGGGCTAGCGCAGAGCTGGCCATGCCGAAGACCGACAACACCAAGGCAACAATAACTGAAAAATGGCCGATTTCTATGATCATGTAGGGTGAAAACGTGCCTTACGGCGAGAGGGTTTTCATGAAATCTTTTTTGGGGAGTTCGATGCCCGCCCGTTTCAACTCCATGGGCATGTAGTCTTCAGAATGTTTCGCCATGATCATGGTCGAACGAAAGGTGTGTCCATCTTTCCATTGCCCTTCCACCACTGCGCCTTGGCCTTCCTTGAAAAGATCGGGGGGAATTCCCTGAAAAACCACGGGAATAGTCGCCGCGCCGTCGGTGAGTTCAAAGGTCAGCCCCACCGGTTCCGGCTGTGTTTTCAAGCTGCCCTTCACGACCATGCCACCGACCCGAACTTTTTTTGCGTACGTTTCCGGTGTAAAGGCGATCACTTCTGACGGCGTCACGAAGTACACAATATTTTCCCCGAAATTCCCAAAAGCCAAATACCCGAGCGATCCGGCAATCAGGAGAATGCTCACAATGATGGCGATTTTTTTATTCTTTGCTGGCAAGGGGCTCATTCTCCGGTTCGTAGAGTTTTTCTTCCTTAATTTCTTTAAATAGAACCATGACTCTCTGGCTCATGGCAAATATGGCCCAACCAAGTGAAAAAACGGCGATCACATAAGCCGCCGCGACGAATCCAAAATTGTTTATCAACGCCGTGTCTTTGGCCTTGAAGGTCTTGGTCTCGTGGTCCAAATGGCCGAGCAGCACGATGGTTTTCAGTTCACGAATATTTTCCAATGGGGGACCAGCATATTCTACGGGAAGGGTGGTGGGGCCATCTACCAAATCAAAAGTCGCCTCGCCCTGGTCAACAGCCCCTGTCAAGGTTCCACTTTTTACCATCCCCTGAATTCTAACAGTTTTTGAAGTGGCAGGGCTGTTTAAGACCGTTGCCAGGGAGATGGTCGATAAATCGCGCTGGTATTGTTGAAAGGTCATCATGGCCAAAAGGATGATTCCTCCGATCATGACGGCCCATCGGGCATAAAATCCGGTCATGGGGATGTCTGAGAAAAATGCGTTTGGCTGAGCAGACGGCCCTTTTTAGCATTGAGAAGGTCGGTCAAATATAAAATCTGTGTGCGAACCATCACCATATAGGCAAAGAGCAGCCAGGCACCCAGACTCATAAGGGTTAGAGGAACCAGGATATCATCAGAAATAGCTACGCCTCTGGTGGAAAAGGACATGGGTTGATGCAGCGTGCGCCACCATTCCACCGAAAACTTGATAATAGGAAGGTCGATCCCGCCAACAATCGCCAAAATGGCTGCATAGCGACCACCCCTTTCACGATCATCCACCAATTTTCTGAGCATAAGATAGCCGCCTAAGATTAGCAGCAGCACACTAAAGGAGACCAGCCGAGGATCCCATGTCCACCAGGTGTTCCAAGTGGGTTTGGCCCAAATGGAGCCGGTGATCAGCGCCAGGGCGGTAAAGAGTGCACAAATGCCAGCAGAAGCCTGGCACATGTTATCCACAAGCGGGTCGCGTTTCCATAAATACCAGATGCTGCCGAAAAATAATACGGAATAAGCCAGGGTACTGGTATGAGCGAGCGGAACATGAACATACATGATCCGGACCAGTTCACCTTGGTAATAATCGGGTGGGGATGCGAGCAAGCCAGTATACAGGCCTAAAAAAATACAGATAGCCGAAGCCCCGCCAAACCACCCCTTATACCGCTGAATGTATCGAATAAACCGATTGAGCATTTTTCCTATTGTAAACGGACAACCCGACGGAGGAAAGGGCTGAATTACTTGATCTTTGGGGCAAGAGAGAGGATGGGGCTGGGGCAGCACCTTATCCCATTCCCCAATGGCAGCTTTGTGGGAAGCTGGCTGTCCTCATCCCACACCGGATTTTGGTAACTTCTTTTTGGTGGTTCCCTATGCAGAGTGGCGATAGCTAATTCAAAAGATAATTTACGTGGAAGAAGCAATTCGAGTCCGACCTCTAAAACGGTGAGTCCGGCTTCATGAAACCCATCAGGGTGTTGTAATTGTATCAGATGAAACATTGAAGTATTTCATGTATGGTAAGCGAGCAGTGGGACAGAGGTAGCGTTCGTCCGACATAACCGGCATAAAATGGATCCTGTGATCCGACTATGAAATCAACATGTAAAAGTTGGCTGTCCTTGTTGAATTGGGCAAGGTGGCTTGGTTTGGTGGAGACTTTTGCGTGATAAATTTTCTAGATCATTAGACAAATCTTCTTCGTTCTTGTGTGGGAAATGTGAGTGCGTCATTGGCTGGTCACTGACGATATTTTTCGTATGAAGAGTCATATCTGACTATATTATTTTGCGAGTGAGGAGAAGCTATGAGCGACATGCCTACAACAGCGATTGAGCATTTTATGCAGCGGGACTTTGAAGCGGTGAGCGAGAAGGCGACTGCCGTAGAGGCTGCCGAACAGATGGCACAGAAGCGAATTGGATGTTTGGTGGTTCAGGGAGAAGATCTCGATTCCGAACACCGCCCTATTGTGGGACTGGTGTCAGAGTCGGATTTGGTCCGAAAAGTCATGGCAGTTGATTCTGTTGATTCAAGTGTCTCTGTCGGGAAATTGATGGGGGACGTTTTGCACACGATTTCTGCCAATCGATCAATGCTTGATGCCAGTCATTTTATGGAAAAACATGGCGTACGACATCTTTGTGTGGCAGAGGGCGAAGAAATTGTCGGACTTATTTCCATTCGTGATCTTGTGAGATATTTTGTGTATGCAGAGTCTGGTCCCATTCGAGATTTGGACGATGTGTATCGTCCTCTCAGTGTGCTCATGCAGACCGCCATTGAAAAAATCGAAGAAGCCGATACGGTGCATCAGGCGGCACAACGCATGGCGGCCAAGAAAATAGGGGCCTTGCTAGTGATGAAGGATAAGGTCGTGTCTGGAATCCTGACGGAACGCGATCTTATCCAAAAAACTCTTTCCCTTGACCATAATCCGGTTGAGGTCCATGTGGCTCAGGTGATGTCGCAGCCACTGATCGACATTGATATCAATCGAACGGTGCATGATGCCAGTGATCTCATGGCTGAAAAATGGATTCGGCATTTGCCGGTTACGGAAAATGGGGTCATTGTGGGAATCCTCTCCGTTCGAGATCTCATTCGAATGGTGGCAGTTCGAGACCGCCCTCGATTCCTCCGCCAGAAATGAGATCATACGAGCTTCTCGATTGCCTAAGTCCAAGTGGAGCGTATTAAACTCATTGGGGATAGAAGAGCGTTTGGTGTGCCGGCCGATTTTCATTGATGGGCATCTCTAAAAAACCCCTGACATGCAGAGTGGCCCGTGCGATAGTTCTCCTACAAGGAGGACTGCAAAGGACCTCAGTCAAAACGGAGATCCGTTAGACGCTCTCGCGTTTCACGTGCCATGGGAGGCCTTTCGGTCGGCACTTGAAGCCGTGCTCTGTCGGGCCAAGCAAAAAAAGGGTGGGCGGCCACCCTTTGATGCGGTGCTGATGTTCAGAGTCCTGGTCCTGCAAGCCCTCTATAATTTGTCTGATGATCAAACTGAATACCAGATCAGCGACCGTCTGTCCTTCATGCGGTTCGTGGGACTGGATCTGGCTCAATGCATTCCCGATGCCAAAACGATCTGGCTGTTTCGCGAAACGCTGACTCACGCGCAGGTCGTGTAAACCCTCTTTGACCAATTTGAAGCGTATTTGGCCGAGCACGGGTTACAGCCGCGTGGAGGCCAACTGATTGATGCCTCGCTCGTT
>QJYE01000079.1 GCA_003235785.1 Nitrospirota bacterium | reverse complement strand
ATTTCGGTCTCTTCTCTCATGCCGCCTTCCCACTTTTCCAGCCACCGTGTTGACAGGATTTCCAGGAAGGAGTAGCGTCTCGCCTCCCGCAATGTCAGGCAGAGGAATCATTTCAATATTTTTCAGCGAGATTGAATCCCTTCTCATCCCAAAACAGTAAGGAGAAATTTGTCATGCGCAGTGTCCTCGTGTGGCTAGCAGCCAGTATCCGCCTGGTGAGCCCTGTCATGGCATGGGGTTGAGAAATCTTTGTTATTTAATGAAGCAGGCGGAAAACGCAGGCCTCATGATCTTTGGGATGAGGAGCGTGTATCCATGCAAACGATGAGACCAGACGAACCATGAATACAGTGCAAGCCAAATTGGGAATACGCAACATCTTAAGGAATACTCGAAGCGAGTTGTGGCTCAAGATTGTAGGATGGCTCCTTCTAATGAGCATCACGGTCTGGAGCGTTCCGGTGATTTCTTGGGCGAAAGAGACCACGATTCGCTCGGCCTCCAAACGCCCTCCCCGCGTCAAGGCTTCTGCGGTTTACCTGATGGACATGAAATCCGGTCAGGTCTTACTTCAAAAAAATGCCACGCAACGGTTACCACCCGCTAGCTTGACTAAAATCATGACTGCTCTGGTGGCACTGGAAAAAGCTTCGCTGCAACAGGTGGTCAGCATTGATGGCCGCGCCCTCGTCAAACGCCCTCCGCGGCTTAAATTGAAAGCCAACGAGGAATTTTTGCTCCATGATCTGCTTGTGGCCATGCTGGTGACCAGTGCTAACGATGCATGTCAGGCTGTGGCCTTTCATATTGGCGGTGAGATGCCGGCCTTTGTCGACATGATGAACGATCGGGCAAAGGCCTTGAACTTACGCGGAACCCGGTTTGCCAATCCATGCGGATTTGACGCGCCTGGGCATTACTCCACAGCCGTAGATTTGGCCAAACTCACGGAGGAAGCCATGCACACTCCTTCCTTCGCCATGATGGTTCGCACGCTCGAACGGGACATCACCAGCCTCAACGGCCAGCATCAGGTTCATCTTTCCTCTACCAATCAACTTTTGCTTGATCCGGATATCACCGGCGTCAAAACAGGTTTTACCAGCAAAGCGGGACGATGTCTGATCGCCAGCATGTATAAAAACGGCCATCATGTGCTCCTTGTAGGCTTAAACGTCAAAAACCGATGGAAACAGGCTGAGCAATTGCTTCAATATGGACAGGCCTTGTTGGGATCAGGGAATCACTAAGAGCACGATGAACATCATCCACCTTTTATTCCTGTCGTCCGACGTGAGAGAAATAGGCCTCTCGAAGATTTTCCTGAGCAAGCCTATAGGCAGGTTTGAGGGTGAGTGCCACACGAAATTCTTCAATCGCATGCATCCAATCACCTTCTAACGAAAAGGGATGATCCAGGCGCCCAGGAGTCAGGCTCTACCGGATGACCATATCGGATCAGGCCATCAAGTCCGTATAAACGACCTCCATGATCAAGGAAGTCTTTGAAGAACAGGATCTCAAGAAGAGATGGCCTCTGTCATTAAAGAAAAAAGTAAGTAGGAAAGGAAAAAATTCCAACAGGAACAGTCGGAGCTCGAAAAGCCATTTGAATTTTAAGGAAGGGAAATGTATGGGATGGACACTGCCAGCCGATCCGCCGATTTTTGTGGTCACGCATCCGCAACCGGGAGCATGAAGATGAAAGTGGTATTCCTTGGAATTATATTAGGGGTTATGGTCTTCACAGGAGTGGCTTTGGGCAATCTCTTCGAGGTGAAAGAAGCTGTGGAGGAGGCTCTTTGCCGAAAATTGGCCATGGACTATGCGAACGGACCCAGCACCTTCCCAGTACATGCCATTGCGCAACTGCAGATCTGCTTGGCTCAAACCTTAAAAAATACCGCTTCTCCCGGCATGCCCGGAAATTTCAACATTCAGTCTTCTTCCCCTTCGACAAACAATGTTGACACGACACTCCCGACACCACCAACCCCTCCAACGCCCCCTCAATCCATTAGAATGAAGTGAGGGCGTATGCTGGGGTTTCGCGATTTAAAAGGATAGCGTCCTCTTTAAATCGTTCAACGAACGTATTTTCTACGTCGTTATTCCAGACATTTTTTATCGGGAATCCATCTTGTTTATTCCCAGTCAATGGTCGTTGGTCAGGAGAACATATCTCACCCCATTTAACCTAGAAACAGCAGTTGGATCACAAAAGTCTGCACAACCTCCTCATGCACCTAGGGCGTGTTCACAATTAGAGTAGCCAAATGACGGTTGTGGCCAGGCACAGGAAGGCCTGAAAGTGTTGAGCCAGTTGTTCATAGCGGGTTGCCAGCCGACGAAATTGTTTCAGCCGTTGA
>QJYE01000298.1 GCA_003235785.1 Nitrospirota bacterium | reverse complement strand
CGGCTTCGCAATCAGGATATTCAGTATTTGACGTTTACGAGCTCATCGACTGTGAAGAATTTTTGCCAGTTGTTTGGGGATCGTCAGGAGATGCACAAGTTGACGCAGCATAGCGCTGTGGCCTGTATTGGCCCTCAGACAAAAGAAGAAGCGAGCCGGTGGGGATTAGTTGCCGATCTTGTACCCAAGGAGTGTCAGGCGGAAGGTATTCTGGTGGCTCTCAGGGAATTGGGTATGAAAGGCCAAAGAATTTTGATTCCTCGTGCTAAAATCGCCAGGGAGATTCTTCCCGAACAATTGGTGGAGATGGGGGCTCATGTTCGTGTGGTACATGGGTATCAATCCGTGCCACCTGAAACGGAACACGAGCCGATTTTGAATCGGCTTCGCAATCAGGATATTCAGTATTTGACGTTTACGAGCTCATCGACTGTGAAGAATTTTTGCCAGTTGTTTGGGGATCGTCAGGAGATGCACAAGTTGACGCAGCATAGCGCTGTGGCCTGTATTGGCCCGATCACGGCCAGAACGGTTCAGGATGAAGGGTTGTCGGTGGATATTGTGGCGGCCGAAAATACGGTGCCTGCCTTGGTTGAGGCCATTGTGGCTCATGCGAATCAGCATCCACCCAAGGTGCCTGGATATTGAAGGATATTGATAACAGACAACGTTGTTGGCTTCATGTTTTGTTAACCGATTGAATGGAGGAGTAGAGCCATGGTTCCTGTAAAGTCCTGTATGGTTCCTATTGAGAAAATTGTGAAGGTTGACCGGGATGTGGTGGTGAAAACGGCCGCCGAAATGATGCGGGATAATGGAATTGGAAGTATCTTCATCACGAGTGGGGAAGAAATCATCGGGATTCTGACCGACACTGATTTAGTGCGACGGGTGGTCGCAGCGGGTGCCGATCCTCTCACCACGACGGTCGAGAAAATCATGTCGGCACCTATTGCATCAATTGAAGGAAATTGTACTTTGTTGGATGCGAATGATTTGATGGCCGAAAAACATATCCGACATTTGGGTATTACGAAAGATGGAGAAATGGCCGGAATGATTTCCGTTCGAGATCTTGTGGTCTTTTTAACGAATCTTCCTCGAAAGTAGCCACAACAGTCCGGTACTTCATTCTGCGTATGAGATGTCCACCGAACATGATGTGATCGTGCTCAAGACGATACAACTTCCAGAAATTGTTCACACACACGTAGGAGTAGAAATGGGATTTCCTATTCACCGATTGCGTCGACTCCGTCAACATGCTTCGTTGAGACGGATGGTGCGTGAGACACAGGTGACTCCAGCCGATTTGATTTATCCTCTATTTGTCACCTATGGGGAAAACAAACAGGAGCCGATTGATTCCATGCCTGGCCAATATCGTTGGTCGGTTGATCGCCTGGTGCAGGAGGCCACGGAGGCTTGGGCTTTGGGCATTCCGGCCGTGATTCTTTTTGGAATTCCAGAGCAGAAAGATGAGCGAGGGTCCGCAGCCCTTGAAAAAGATGGAGTGGTGCAACGTGCCGTTCGGGCCTTGAAATCACAGCTTCCTGATTTAATGGTCATTACCGATGTCTGTATCGATGAATATACGTCACATGGGCATTGCGGCATTGTTCGTGATGGCCGAATCCTCAATGATGAAACGTTGGATTGTCTCCAGGCGATGGCGTTGAGCCATGCTGAAGCGGGTGTGGATATGGTGGCCCCGTCAGATATGATGGATGGACGGGTGAAGGCCATTCGTGACGCGTTAGACCAACACGGCTATTCAGAAATGCCGATTATGTCCTATTCGGCTAAATATGCTTCGGCCCTCTATGCCCCATTCCGTGATGCGGCCTTTTCCAGCCCTTCTTTTGGTGATCGGCGTTCGTATCAGATGGATGCGGCTAATGCGCGTGAAGCCTTGCGAGAAGTCGAACTCGATCTTGAGGAAGGAGCCGATATCGTGATGGTCAAGCCAGCGTTGTTGTATTTAGATATTCTGAGGCAAGTACGTGATAGGGTCAGGGTGCCTGTGGCTGCATATCAGGTGAGTGGCGAATATAGCATGATCAAGGCGGCGGCACAGCGAGGCTGGATTGATGAACCATCGGTTATGATGGAAAGCCTGATCTCGATTAAACGTGCAGGAGCGGACCTTATCCTCTCCTATTTTGCCAAAGATGCTGCACAGCGCTTGATTCCTCCTGGTCCATGAACATCACTCGCGGGTTGCCTCCGTCTCCCCTTGCTTCGTTTCCTGTCCTCACCATCGGCAATTTTGATGGGCAGCATTTGGGACACCGTGCCTTAATTGAGGCAGTGATTGACAATGCACACCGCCTCAATGGTGTTCCCATGGTGCTCTCATTCGACCCGCAT
>QJYE01000061.1 GCA_003235785.1 Nitrospirota bacterium | reverse complement strand
TCAGCTAGGAGCCACCAATTTACTCTTTGTGAATCTTCGAGAACGAAATGTGGTGGATGCGGAAATCATCTCTATTCAAGCACAAGCCGAATATCATCAAGCTCAAGCCTTTTACCAATGGGCTATCGGCCATTGGACACAACCAGTGATCTAGGAGCTTGTCGGACGGAGGATGAATTGGCTACAAAAGCGTCAAAGCGGTCCATATTTCAACGCTTTCTTGGCCCATAGTCCTACTGTGGGCCGGCGAAATCGTCAAAATCTGGCCTCGCTCAGCGGCTTTTTCGCTCCCGATCCCCTTAGTCCGACAGGCTCCTAGATATTTTCAATACGAGAAATTCTTGCCCGGTAACCTTTTCTAAATTAACCATGAACAAAGAAGTCCTTCAACACGTAGGCGTCTTTCTGAGACATGAGCGCCAAATCCTTCTCACGATCCTCATGTATTCCGCGGCCGTGGGCGTGTTCTCTCTCATTATTCCGGTCACCGTCCAGGAACTCGTGAATACCTTCGCCTTCGCCATTCAACCGATTATGGTTGTCACCCTCGTCAGCATTATGGCCGGGGTCCTGGTATTTGTGGGTGTGTTTAAGGTTCTTCAGTTTTATGCCACCGATCTTCTTAAACGACGAATATTTGTTCGCCTCACTCTGGCATTTGCACGAACTTTTCCTTCGATAGAAGAAGCGCATTTCCGGGGCGAATACGCCAGCCGGTTTTTTGAAATTATCTTTATGCAACGAGCTGTTGCCAGTTTGTTGGTAGACCTTACCAACGTGGTGGTGGGGGGCTTCATTGGCATGGCGTTGCTTGTCCTCTATCATCCCTACTTTCTGGTGTTTGATCTTCTCCTCCTCCTCTCTATCGGGGTTATCGGAGTCTTAGGACAAGGCGGGCTTCAAAGTACCCTGCACATGTCAGAAACCAAATATGCCACCTATCATTGGTTTCAGGAGGTGGCTGACAATCTCAGTCACTTTAAATCCAGCCTGAGCCGGGATCTCATCCTTCAGAAAGCCGATTCCCTGGCTCATGCCTATGTTCATGCCAGAGAATCCCGACTACGAGTGCTCATACGACAATACGTGGGTTCTATTTCCCTTCAAGTCTTTCTACACACTGGTCTGTTGGGAACTGCGGGTTGGCTTTTGAGCAAAGGGGAACTCACCTTAGGACAATTAGTTGCCGCGGAAGTCATCATTGCCACACTTCTTCTCAATTTGGACTCAGTCGTCAAGCGCACATATGTGATTTTTTATTTTTTAACCGCGTTAACAGAAATTCATCATATTTTTTCTCTTCCCAGGGACCACCAAATTTCAGATCGGTTTGTCAGCTTTCCTGAGGTTTCCCCTCAGGGAATCGAACTTTCAGTCTCCCATGTTGGCGGGTTGCCTCCCCCATGGCCACATACCTTCGAGCTCACCGCAAACCTGAAAGCTGGAGAAAAATGGGCTTTGGTGTGTGCAACGGAATCCCAACGATTACGAATTTCCAGACTCTTAGCGGGTTTAGATGATCCACCACACGGAACCATTCGCTACAATGAAGTTGATATCCGTGACCTCCATCCCGACGCCGTGAATGGCCTTCGTGGTCTGGTGTTGAGCAGAGATCTGGCACTCTTTGAAGCCACGCTTTTGGAAAACATCACATTAGGACGAAAGACCCTGTCAACCGAAGATTTACTGTGGGTCTTGAATTTCGTTGATTTGCAGACGGAAATGGAACATTTCCCGGATGGCTTGCAAACGGTGGTTCAATACGGCGCAAAAAACTTTTCTCCCAGTCAGATCATTCAAATTTTATTGGCTCGAGCTTTGATTGCGCGTCCCAAGTTGCTTATTATCGACGGAGGTCTCCATGAAATCCCTTCTCCACTACGAGAGACCATTCTCTCGAGGATTGGTGCGGTGGAGAGCCCTTGGACGATGGTGATTGTTACCACCGATTCTCATATTAAAACGTTTGTTCAACACAGTGTCTTATTGCCGTAAACGGGGAAACGTCGGTTTGGCTTGGCCAACAAACGTGAAGCTCCCCATACCATGAGGAAAGAATATGGCATATGTTTTTTCGACGGGGCTCTGTGCCCCTTCATGAGGGGTTTGCGCAATGTTGCCATGAATCACTTCGAAGAATCGTATTTCTTGCTGTTTCAGACCTGAAGGAAGTAAACGAAAAGATGGCGTGGAATTTTTTTGGACAATGGCGATGCTCGACTACTGAGAAATAGAAAAGGAGAAAGACAAGGAGATGATGAAAATCCCAACCGATAACGTACATTCGCAAATCCCCCTCGTGGGTATTATCATGGGTAGCCGAAGTGATTGGACAACCATGGGTCACGCGAGTGAGGTTCTTTCTGCACTTGATATT
>QJYE01000463.1 GCA_003235785.1 Nitrospirota bacterium | reverse complement strand
ATGATTTCCCTTTCCGTGCCGTTGGTCGTCCAATAAGAACCGAACAGGAAGCATCATTCAAGACCCATTCACTCACACTACCCATCAGCAAACCAGAAATTCGAGACAGCCCTCTGGAGCCAAGGGCCGCCACATCAATCTTCTTTTTTTGAATAGCACTCAAAATTTCCTGCCCCGGAACCCCGCTCACGACCATGGATTGAACCTGTAACGTGTCCGACCCCAGCAAGTGTTCCAGTCGTCGAAGCTCTGAATGCACTCGGCCTAACGATTCCCCCGAATCGCCTGATTGCTTGTTAGGTAATCGATTCGACCCCGTTGACACGATCTCGTCATCTACGGTCGAAACATGCAGCAATATCAAGGTTGACCCGGCAGGCCACTGCAATTTTTGGAGGAGAGAAATCGTCACTTTTGAATCTTTGGATTGATCAATCGCTAATAACATTCGCATGAAATGATTCCTTCGGTTTGTGGGAGATCCCGTAACGAAATATGTCTTTTACGCCAGCTTCACCGTAAATGAGCCACAACAACACCCTACTATAATTTCTAATTTTTCGACTGAGTGGGAACTTCTAACGCATCTGCCGATTCGATTCGTTCTTTGATTTGCCCCATCTCACTCGTATCCAAGATGATGCCCATGTTTTTCCAGTAAAGGCTCAAGGATGTCACCCTCTCTCATACCCGGAGGTTTTGCCGTCTCATCCCTCAACAGACCCATCATCCTCTTTCATCATCATGATCCTCTACATCCAGCTGACCTCCACGGTGGCAGTTGAGACAGTTCGCAAAATGGCCAATCCGATGCGCCCCCTCACCTTCTTCAATGATATGACTGACCATGGAGTTCGAGAGGAGGTTCATCCTTTTTCGTCCATCGCCTGACTTCATCATATGACAATCCAAGCAGGACGTCGCGCCAGTGGCACGAAAAATAAATTCTCCATGAGGATTCTCCAAGGCCCCGGTCGTGATCGCAGCCAGCACACCTCGATGTTCGACGTGGCAGGGCAAACAAGGCTGCGTCGTTTGAATAATGGTTGCATGGAAACGAGTCACATCAGGTTCAGATCGGGCCGCAAACTTCTCGCTGGAATGACAGGACAGGCATTTCTGAGGAGTCGGGCCCCGAAAGGGTTCATGACACGAACCACATGACGTCACATCCGTATGAGACCGACTGAGATGCCCCGGAGCCCAAAGGGCTTCAGTATATTGTGGTGACAACCAAACGACCACCCCAATCAACAGGGCGGTAAGGCCCCAAATTAATGGCGCCACCCATGATCGTAAACATCCCATGAGTTACAAGCCTCCAAAAAACAGGGCGCCACCGATATGGAGCAATGCCAAGGAAACAAAGGACCAGGTTAAAGGACCATGGAGACACCTCCACCATCGCAGCGCCTCTTCTTGTAAGGCCAGATCATGCAGATGAGCCTCAATGGCGTCTTCCGTCATACCCTCAAAAGCCATTTGATGCCGACGTTCATACAGCAAGTGAAAAATCCAGTAATGCAGCGCCTGTCCCACAAGACCACTGAACACCACCAGAACCATGGTGAGTAAAGCCAGAATCGGCACCCACGCATGAAAATGCGCACCCGCATGAACAAAAATAACCAAGGGACCGACAACCCCTGCCACCATATGCACCTGAAACCAACGTTGTGGCCAAACCTGGTTCGGATGCCGCCACCGTTTCCAGGGATAGACAAACGTCAAGCCAATGAACCCCAGACCAATCCACCCAAGGAGGTGAGCCATTTGAGTATGGCCGAATGGCCGGCTAGGCGTCGAACTCAAAAAATACTCAAGGAGGAAGGCACTGCTTATGAAAAAGCACACAAGGCCAATGACGAGAGTCGTACGGCGGGAAAGAGTCGGCATCAGGTTGAAGGATCGTTGAAGTTCTTGACTACATGCCCATTCTGGAATCAAAGAGACGAACTAAAGACGGGAGAGGAGGCAGGCAAAAGCGCCCGCAACTTTATCTCTACCACCTCGGGAGTCTTGACCCCACGAAATCGCAGAGTCTGATTCGAATCATGACAACGAATAACCACGGTACCTATGCCTAAAAACTTCGCGAAAGGCCCTTGTAGGACTTCAACGGCCTCGATCTCATCGTACGCGGCACATCTCATCATTTTGCCGGAATACCCATTCCGAATGAGGACATGCCGTGAGGTGAGAACATATTTTGCCCAATACCGCAGACCAGCCGCCACCACAAGCAAGAAGACTGCTCCAACCACCCATATCTCCACACCAGGGACCTCCGCATACAAAAAAATCATTCCTCTTGAGGCAGTCCAGAGACTGAAAAAATACAGCCAACTAAACTGACCCCAAGAAGGATACCTTTCCCACAGAATACGTT
>QJYE01000319.1 GCA_003235785.1 Nitrospirota bacterium | reverse complement strand
TTTCCATCGCGGCTTTCTTGTCGCCAGGATGTAAGTCAGGATGATACTTGCGTGCGAGCCGTCGATAGGCTTTTTTGAGTTCTTTTTGATCAGCCGTCTTGGGAACCCCTAAAATGCTGTAAAAGTCTTGAGTCGTATTGGCCATAGTGTATCCTTCGAAAAACAGAATCTTAAGATCGTATTATAACGAAAAGGATAGAGACGTTTCAGGGAAATTGTCTAGTTTCTTGTCGAAGTTGACCCGGACTGACCGGGCTCTGGAAGCTTTGTATGACATTGAAGCAGAAAGGACCTGAGTCAGGCTCTGGGCAATCGTTTGACGGAATCATTCACAATAGGAACGCTTTTCGGAGGGTCGTGAGGAAATCTTGGACCAGTTTGTAGTCCGGGGTATGGGCGCAGTGCCTGACAAGCTGTCTACATTGCTGCAGAAGATCTTCCCCAAGATCGACGACGCTGCCCATTCCTATTTCGCCATTTTTGATCCGGGCGAGTGTGGCTCCCAGGTTGGTGGAAGAAATCTGAACGGTGAAGGTTCCGGTCTCTAAAAGTTCTCGCAAATTATTAAGCACTCGAATATAGGCGACGGCATATTTGGCCGGGCGCTCATCTTTCTTGTCGAGAAACTTGGTGCGTTGATTGCGGGCATAGTTCGTAAAGGCTTCAAAGGCGTGGGTGGGGGACCAGAGGACCGGAAACAGTGAGCGAAGTTGGTCGCCCCATTGATCGGCCGTGACGACGGGTGCCAGGAGGGTTTCCAGGACAAGGGGATGACATTGGGTGGCAAGCATGAGAAATTGCCCGACTTCCCAGGCGGTCTCGTCGCCTTCGGCTTTCGTCCACTGGGTACCCGGATATTTGAAACCAAGCTGAAACATCTGGTCCGTTGGCATCACATACACGCTTCGGTAATCCCGGTCGCTCTCTGCCGTGGCCAGGCCATGAGCCTGTGAGCCGACAAGCACTTTCAGGATGGTCTGCATCTGGTTCTTGTTCTCATCAAGCATGGCGAAAAAGAGAGTAACGGTGTTACGGGTGCACAAAGCCGAAGAGAAAAACGATGGTACTGCCGAGTATGAGTATGGTGAGCATGCCTGGCGCCACATAGGTGATGAGAGTTTTTCCCCCAAACCAACCGGCCAAACAAGTTTTGACGAGGGTATTGGTCATCGCCGCCAGGGTAATGGCCGTGGCCGCAGTCCATTCTGATAGGCCATCTTGTGTGAGGCGGATCACCGATAACGTGATGGCATCCACGTCGGTTGTCCCTGCCAAGAGACTCGAAGCATAGAGCCCCTGATCACCCAAATAGGTTTGAGCGGCCTTGGACAATAGCAAAACTCCGGCATACAGAACACCAAATCCTAGCGCGGGGCGTAATTCGAAGGGATTGCGATGCGTAATATCGGGGTTATGGTTTGGGGTCCGTTGAGCTTTCCGATAGAGAAGCCCACTCATCACATAACCGCTTATAGCCATTCCTCCCAGGGGCGCGAGAAGCCGTAGAGAGAGATTCGGCAGAAGAAGTCCAGTGATCACCAGCATTCGGGCGAACATGGTACTGGATGCAGTGAGGATGGCCATCGCCCCAGGTAGAGCGAGGTGTGGGGTGTCCCGCGCTTGGGTAGCCATGCTCATGGTGACGGCAGTTGACGACACCAGGCCGCCTAAGATTCCCGTGGTCATGAGGCCTTTGTTGGGTCCGATGACCCGTGTGCAGAGATACCCGAGGAAGCTAATGCCCGCAATGAGAACCACCATGATCCCGGTATGATAGGGATTGAGGACATCCAGAGGACCAAACGTGCGATTAGGTAAAATGGGCAGGACCACCAAGGCGAGAATGACGAATTTCGCCGTGGCATATATATCATCATCGGAAAGATGTTCCACCACTTGGTGGAGACGTTCCTTGAGTGACAGCAATGCCATGACGACGCCGGCGCTGCCAACGATCAGAAGATACCGGTGAGGGGTGTCGAGGGGAAACCCGGGCAGTAAGGCCAGGACGCCCAGGAGAAACGTGATCAGGGCTGCAAGGGGAGTAATGATGCCGGGATGATCTTTCCGGCTCCATTCGCGGTTATACGACACGGTCACAATGGCGCCCACAATGAGTAAGGTGGCCACAATCGGCCAGACTCCAAGAACTTGCGACACAAAGGCCGATAAGGCTCCGGCAAGAGCAATGAGGGGGAAGGTCCGAACTCCGCCCATGCCGGGTTTCCGTTCGAAGCCCAGATCTTGCTGGCGCTCTAATCCAATTAACGCACCAGCAGCCAGGGCGACGAGAAAACCGAGAAACGTTTCTTCAAGGGTCATCATGGTGAGATGGTTGTATGAAAGTGCAGCCCTTAGCCTCCAAAAGGGTTTAAAAATGGGCAGGCAATCAGGT
>QJYE01000158.1 GCA_003235785.1 Nitrospirota bacterium | reverse complement strand
GGCTGGGGGAAAAGGCGCGGGGTTGGGATTGGCCCTTTGTAATGACCTTGTAGAAAAGCATGGAGGCCGGCTGTGGGTGGACTCCTTGGTTGGGCAAGGGACGTCCTTTCATTTCGCCCTGCCAAATGCCCATTCAGCAGTTTCAGTGTGATTAAATAGCATAAGCCTGATTCTCAGCGACGCTCCTTCCTGCCTCTATCATTGGTGGTTCGTATTCGGGAGAACAGGATTCTTGAGCGTACAATTAGCCAGGGTTGGTTCAATCAGTTTTCTTGGAGAAAGATGAAACGGAAGGGGAGGGTTCCCGTAAAGGGTTGGAGTTAATCCAGGGGAATAAGAATTTCTAGACCACCCATGACGTCATTCATTTTAAAGTCGCGTTTGGGACTTTCTTTGTGGGCATTATGGCAGTTGACGCAGGCTCGGCTTACGGCTCGGTCTGGAAAAATAGCTTGATAATATTTTCGCTGCTCCAATTCAATCTCCTGTTCCACGACTTCTCCGTAGTTGATGACTTGCTCTAGCGCCTGTCGATCCTTTGCAGAGTCTGGTGCGTTTTCTTGATTGATGGGCCATAAGCTGATCAGCCGGTATCGAAAGGGCTTTCCCCTTACTTGCAAGGCACGCGAAGATTCTTTGAAGAACTGCGCGGGGAGGGGTAAGGTGTGGTCTTCTCGCCAATTTTCCGTTGCGTTCACAATCAACATGGCTTCCATTCGTTCCACCACATGTTGGGCGTAAAAGGTTCGATCGGCTTGAAGGACAGCATGGAGATAGTCTGCCACGATACGAACGGGAATTCCTTCCGTGGGCGAAAGTTTCATTCCAATGCCAGCCCCAATGATCAAGGAAGCAATAACGGTTGGAATGAGAATGAGAAGATGTTGACGAGTCAATTCCATATCCTCATGGTGTCAGTGCCAGGACAAATATAACAGGAGACCCTCCGGTCCACCTACTAATTTTTTAAGTGGTCTTCAGGAAAAACAGGTGAGGGTAAACAATCGAATGAAGAAATAAAAAAATTGAGGACAGCCTAAGAAAGAAGGGATGATTGCGGAAATTCACCTCATTCAGACTGATTCATCAATCAATTGATCATGGAAATGATGGTCCGCAAAGGGTTGGGAAAAACGTGGCTCTCGTTAAAACCTTGAAAGAATGGCCCAAGTTACAAGCAATATAAGAGTAAAAGCTTCCATCTTCAACATCCTCCTTTTAATTTTAGATCGCGTTTCTCCTTTATAAATAAGCAAAGTGAATGCCATGAAATGCAAGAAGGGAAATGCTTAAAAATATCAATAATTCTATAGTCTTACGAAAATAATGGAGGAGATAAATTCATTAAATTCTCAATATTGTGCGGTTTGAATTTAAAAATGCGTGCGTAATCGCTCGATTTAGAGAATTTTGCTTTGTATAAACGAGGAGTTTTAAGGCTCAATTTTAGGAAGGTAATTAAGAGGACAGGAGGAAGTATTCCCTGGTTCATCATCAGTATGACCTACTACATGACTGAACAGGCACCCTGGAAAAGCGGATTCATGGGATCCAAGTTTTCTCGAATACCTTGAGCTATCACATATGGCGTATCCATCCAGATCCAGGTTTGATTGTTCGGACCATGAATTTGAATTCCCGTAAAGACGGCATACGGGAATGAGGCACTATCGACTGTCAATTGGATCATCCGTTCGAGATCTTCTCGGATGACAGTATGGGCCATTTTGGTGAGTGTGACCAAATCCGGCCTGTCACCATACCGAAGCTTCCTAAACAGGCGTTGTTTTAAGAGGCTTTGCTCAAGGTCATCCTGGTTCAGCTCTAGCCCAACTGACCCATGGGCTAAATCCTGTTGAATCGTTAATAGTGCTCCACAGGCGTGAGATATCTTTTGACGTCCGGGACGCCAACAGTTTCCGGGTATCCCCTGTTCATCGATTGCGATATGGGGAAAGGCAAAATAGACATATCGTTCGATTCCATCCGTGTCGGGCGCATGGTGATGAGCGGCCTTAAAACCCGTGACACCGAGATACAGCATGCCTGCCAAGCCGGAGAAGTTAAATAAACTCCCCCAGGCTTCATTAATTTTATTAATAAACGGGCGGGTGAGTTCGTCGCGGCATACACTTGCGCAGGCCATCGAATTGTCTGGTTGGAATCCAAATGGTTTTAAGATGCATAATGAATAGTCTATAAACTCTTGACTGGGCCGAGAACCAGGGAAATGTTGCATCAGCGTTTCGTCAAAATGCGAGCAGTCAAGGGCTAGTCCGGTTGAAGAAAAAATGGGGCCTTGGTATGAAACTTTAGCCATGGAATTCTTATCCGATTCGTTCATTGTGAATATTTGGGTTTTCAACTCATTGAAGGAACTAGCAAAAGCAGTACCAC
>QJYE01000436.1 GCA_003235785.1 Nitrospirota bacterium | reverse complement strand
TGGCAGGTTCCTTGGGCGAGCCGAAAGATATTGACTCAACAGCTGATAAACCTCGAAGTCTATCATCTTGGATCCAATGATTGAAAATAATTAAAAATATCCTGGCATTCTGATTTACATATCTGAAAACCCGGAAAAAGAAAAAGGGGCACGACCGTGGTGCACATCAAGATTGAATATGATTCTAGATCCCACTTCTTTTGCTACTTTTTCAGATGAACCTAAGTTTTGTGATTGGGGGTAGGAGGAGATGCTCCCGCTAGGGTAAAGTCTAAGGCTGTTGGTGCTTTTGGAGGATGTGTACTAATAGGGGAGAAGAAGAACAACGACGGGAGTTACCTCGTGACGTTCATGAAACTCGAAGCGAAGAAGCGAGGTCTTCCTTGGGCTTTACACGTCTCGTTGAGCGTCCTCGTTCTGCCCATCTTTTCAGCGAGTTCCGATTAAGCGTAATTTGGCTTCTCGCTTCATGGATTTAATCGTTGCTTCTCTTTTCAGAGCCTGGCCCCTCGTGTCCCGGCCTTCTGTGAAAACCACTCTAAAAGGCCCTCGATGTTTGGTATATTTGGCTCCCTTTCCTTTCGAATGTTCGTCAAGACGACGTTCAAGATCCCTCGTGATTCCCGTGTACAAACTTGAATCGGCGCATTCCAGGATATAGACCGTCCACGACATTTAAGTCCCTTCCCCCTTCTCTTCACAAAAGATCCTGGTCTTTTCCTTTCTGTCGGCAAGAGGATAAGCTGACGGTTCAGTTATTCCATCATACACATGGTACACCGAAACCTGTTACGCCTTGTGAGGGGTGAGGCAGAAAAGGGCGGCTGGTTCCTGGTTGGGGTCCAGGCGGATGATGTATTCCCTGCCAACCACGTCGTGGTGGTAGCCTTGAAGGAGTTCATACAGTTGATAGGTGGTCGTGTCAGCAATGTCGAATTCTTCTAGCGGAATGGTGAGACGGGCTTCTTGGGTTTGATAGGGGTCCATGTTGACGGCGAACAGGAGAATGTCTGTTTTATCCGGGGTCATCTTGCCATAGAACAGCACATGTTCATTGTCGGATTGGTAAAATTTTAGATTGGTAAAAGACTGTAAGGCTGGATGGTCGCGACGGATTTGATTGATATGGGTGATATAGTCTCGAATATTTCCGGGGCGGTCCCAGTCCCAATGTTTGATCTCGTATTTTTCTGAATCGTGATATTCCTCGGTTCCCGGAATGGCGCGGTTTTCGCAGAGTTCGTAGCTATTGTATATGCCGTAAGTGGTTGAGAGTGTGGCCGCTAAGAAGAAGCGAAATTTAAAGGCCGGCCGACCGGCTTGTTGAAGGATCGTCGGGAGAATGTCTGGTGTGTTCGGGAAAAAGTTTGGCCGAAAATATTCTTTCATTTCACTCTGGGTGAGTTCGGTGAGATACTCCGTGATCTCTTCTTTGGTGTTGCGCCACGTAAAGTAGGTATAGGATTGGGTGAATCCGGCTTTGGCCAAGACCCGCATCATTTTCGGTTTGGTGAAGGCTTCCGCAAGGAAAATGACATCGGGGTGCTCCTGTTGGATTTCTCCAATGACCCATTCCCAGAAGATGACCGGCTTGGTGTGTGGGTTGTCGACGCGGAAAATTTTCACTCCATGGTGAATCCAAAACAGGAACACCCGTTTCATTTCCTGCCAGATCGCCGGCCAGGCGTCTGAATAAAAATCAAAGCCATAAATGTCTTCATATTTTTTGGGCGGGTTTTCTGCATATTTGATCGTCCCGTCCGGTCGCTGTTTGAACCACTCGGGATGTTGTGTGACATAGGGATGATCCGGTGTGGCATTGATGGCAAAATCTAACGCCATCTCCATGCCATGGTTTCGGACAGCTTGTTGGAGATGATCGAAATCCTCAAGGGTACCCAGAGCCGGCTCTACGGCATCATGTCCGCCATGGCGGCTGCCGATGGCCCAAGGGCTTCCCGGTTCCCCCGGTTGGGAGGTCAGGCTATTGTTGCGGCCTTTCCGATTGGTTTCGCCAATGGGATGAATAGGCGCGAGATAGAGCACGTCGAAGCCCATATCCCGAATGGCCGGGAGGCGCGCTTCACAATCTTTAAAGGTGCCTCCCCGCCCTTCAATCGTTCCTTCCGAACGGGGAAAAATTTCATACCAGGCGCCATAGCGGGCACGTTCCCGATCCACGATGACGGCTAATTCTTTTGGGTAGGTGGACCAGGCGGCGCGTGGTTCATAATGAGCCACGAGAAGAGCGAGATCAGCATCAAGCGCGATGGCAATGCGGGCCTCCTGGTTGTGGGCGGCCTTCCACTGGCTTGCCCATTCTTTGAAGGTTGCGAGATCAGCCCCTTTTGCTTGACCCATGGCCGTATGGAGTTGGGCTTCGCCCTCTAATAATTCACTGGAGAGATCCGGCACCACACCATGTTTTTTTGTGAGCTCGGCCCGCCAGCTTTCAAAGCTTTTGATGTACGCCCCCAGGGAAAAAAGATAACGGGTATTTTCTGACAGAAGAAACGAGCCTGCCCAGCGATCATTGTCGACATGATGCATGGTCGTTTCCTGCCATTCTTTGTCGCCCTGTTTTTGGTAGCGAAGAATTCCTGTGATGATGTCGTGGCCTTCTTTGAAAATATCTGCGGTGACCTCCAGGCGTTCTCCGACAATGCGTTTGACGGGGTACCGCCCGCCGTCGAGTTCGGGCTCGACATGTTCAATGATGATGGTCTCTAACGTGTTAGGGAGTTGAGGCATGTATGGCTCCATGATGGTTCAGAAATGGCATAGGGAATATTCTATCCCTGGTCAAGGGTACGTTCAATCATGTTCCCTTGTTTGGATTAGCTGGATTCCACAATCTGAAGGATGCCCTCTAAGGGGATCTGGATCCAGTCTGGGCGATTATTCAGTTCATAGCCCACTTCATAGAGGGCTTTTTGCAAGATATATCCATCGAGTAACAATTGAATGTCTTCCATGGACGGCGGCAAAATCATCGCGATTTCTTGAACGGAGAGATAGGCCTTGAGGAAACTGACGCTGACCCAGGTCTGCCAAAAACGGGACCATACGGAAAGAAGTGCCGAATCTTCGGGACGCACGCCCGGCACCAGACCGATGGAAGAGGCTTGGGCGGCATAATGAAAAGACCGCAGCATGCCGGCCACATCTCGCAAGGGCGAATCCTTCAGTTTGCGAACACTTAATGGCCTGGCCGGTTCGCCTTCAAAATCGATGATGATGAAATCTTTGCCCGTATAGAGGACTTGTCCCAGATGGTAATCCCCATGGCAGCGAATACGCGAGCCCTTGAGTTTGTGATCGCGTATGGCCAGTAGGCGCTTCCGGATTTGGCTTTCCCCATCTAACACCTGCTTGGCGAGGAGCCGAACCGGGTCCGGGAAGCTTTTGGCTTTGGTTCGCAGAAGAGGGATCGTCAGGTTTGCCGTTCCCAACATGCTTTGGTAGAGCCCGCGCCGGTAAAAATCGGTAAATGGTTCCGGGACGAATTCGGTGTTCTCTGGCTCCGCAGATGCCAGTGCCGCATGCAGTTCCGCTGTTCGCAACCCTAACAGCCTGGCTTCTTCCAGGTAGTGACCAATCCGTTCATGGGCTTCGGCAGGCAGATCTGCACTCACGAGAGACAACAATGGTTTATGGGGAATGGAGGAGGTTCCGATGGCATTGGGGTGCGTGAGGGCTTCTTCGAAATACCGGCTTAGTTCATCCAAGGTATAGTGCCAGGCGTCGCCCTCGTTTTTCACAAATTGCTGCAAAATTCCGAATGTGAGTGTTTCTCCGTTGTCCCGTTGGTATTCGAGAGATCCGGCCAACGGGGCTGTTGAGGGAAATTGTTTGTGGCTGAGAAATCGTCCGATTTCTAAGTCAGGATTCACCCCAACTTCGACACGTCGATAGAGCTTGAGTAGAAATTGATCGCCAAATAAGATCGAGGTATTGCTCTGTTCCCCGCGCATGAGCGAGGGTTCCAGTTGCATCCCTTCTGTTTGGAGACGTCGACGAAAGGCTTTCACGCTTTGCATGACCAGGTCGCCCTGTGGGCCGCTGACCCGCCTGTTGCGGGATAGGCCTGCTACGAGGGTGTGCTGAAATTCCCGGTCAAATGTCGCATCAATCAGCAGGCCTTCCTGTTCGGTTTCTTTCTGTTTGATGCGAATTCGGGCAATGGCCGCCGGGGAATCCCACAGGTTGGCACAGAGTTCGGCGGGGATATACCGTAATGGCAGCAGATAGGATTCAGGTTCGCCCTCAGTGTATTCCACCCGGATGAGGGCCAGGACGGCTTGAGGATCTTCTTGGGGAATGGGAATGACCTCGGCGACTTCGACGGTTTGAATGATCCTGGCCTTTCCCCCAAACCATCGTCGACCTTGAATGTACCGGGGCAAAATATTTTCCAGTTTGACTTTTTCTCGTTTATGAATGAGATGATCCCAATCCTTCGCAATGGTAATGGTCGGAAGGTCTTGCTCCACCTTGCCCTTCGCGTCGCCGGCAACGGCCGGAGTCGGTTCCAAGGCAAACCAATAGAAGGTGTGTCCGCCTAGCGTGAGCAGATAGGGGAGATCTCCGATGGGTGGAAATTGGCTGCGCCCAAATAACGTTAAGGGCTTTCGTCCTTTAAATTCAGATAAATCCAGTTCCACCCATTGAGCATGACGTGATAAATTCGCGGCGACGAGAATCGTTTCATTCTGGTAGCGGCGAAGAAAGACGAGGACTTTTCGGTTGTCGGGGTGGAGAAATTCTATGGTGCCGCGGCCAAACACTTTGTAATGTTTGCGCAGGGAAACGATGCGTTTCATCCACCAAAGGAGCGACTGGGCATTGTTTTGCTGCAAGTCCACATTGATGGCTTCGTAATGATATTCCGGATCGATGACGATCGGGAGGTAGAGTTTTTGTGGATTGCCATAGGAGAACCCGGCATTGCGATCCGCACTCCATTGCATGGGGGTGCGCATGCCATTTCGGTCGCCTAAGTAAAAGTTATCCCCCATGCCGATTTCTTCCCCGTAATAAATCACGGGCGTGCCAGGCATGGAAAAGAGCAGGCTGTAGATGAGTTCGATTTTCTTACGATCGTTGCCTAAGAGTGGAGCCAGTCGTCGCCGAATGCCCAGGTTGATTCGGGCCTGGCGGTCATGGGCGAAGACACGATACATGTAATCGCGCTCCTCATCGGTGACCATCTCTAGCGTCAGTTCATCGTGATTACGCAGAAACAAGCCCCATTGGCAGCTTTCGGGAATGTCCGGGGTCTGGTTGAGAATGTCGATGATGGGGAAACGATCTTCCATTTGCATGGCCATAAACATGCGCGGCATCAGCGGGAAATGGAAATTCATATGACATTCGTCACCGTTCCCAAAATAGGATGCGGCATCTTCCGGCCATTGGTTGGCTTCTGCCAGAAACATCCGATTATCGAAATTTGTATCCACATGCATACGAAGCGTTTTGAGAAACGCATGCGTCTCGGGTAGATTTTCACAATTGGTGCCTTCGCGTTCGTAGAGATAGGGCACGGCATCGAGCCGAAGGCCGTCGACCCCGATTTCCAACCAAAAATCCAAGACGGAAAACAGGGCTTTTTGCACGTCAGGATTTTCGAAGTTGAGATCAGGTTGATGGGAGAAAAACCGGTGCCAATAATAGGCCTTGGCGACCGGATCCCATGACCAGTTGGAGGTTTCGGTATCTTTGAAAATGATTCGGGTGTCTGCATATTGTTCTGGCGTGTCGCTCCACACATACCAATCTCGCCATTTGCTGCCAGCCGAGGCTTTTCGTGCCCGTTGAAACCAGGGATGTTGGTCGGAGGTATGATTGACGACTAATTCGGTAATGACGCGTAACCCACGGCGATGTGCCTCACGCACGAAGGCCTGGAAGTCCCGACGGGTGCCATAGTTGGGGTGAATGTTGGTGTAATCGGAAATGTCGTAGCCATCATCCCGCAGGGGAGACGAGCAGAACGGGAGCAACCAAATGGCGGTAATGCCTAAATCCTGTAAATAATCCAGCTTTTGGGTGAGGCCTTTAAAATCCCCAATGCCGTCTGCGTTACTATCGCAAAACGCACGCACATGGAGCTCGTAAATAATGGCATCCTTGTACCAGAGCGGATCATTGTCGAGAATATCACTGGCCATGGATCAGCACACTCCTTCATGGTGGCACCCGGTATTCTTACCGATCGGAGTTCCGGGCGAACGTCTTGTCAGTCGTGGATTAACCGAATGTGGGTTGATGGAACCACTCGTCCTGCTCATTAAACCTAAAAACAGCAGTGGGATTACGAAAGTCTGCACAACCTCTTCACGCACCTACCAAATTTTTAAAATCTCTCATCACCCGTAAGGTGACCACGAGTTGTAAAAATTTCCTATGCACATCAATCGTTTGCACAGATTTTTCGCGCCCAATTGCCGTTTCTAGGTTCAACCATGTCATCCGAACCATTACATAGTAAGGGAAAAAACAAGAATGAAATACAGGGTTTTCTTCTCTCTTGCTTCCCACTTTTTACTTTTCACTCTTTGCTATTCTGTGACGGATATGCTGCCAGAATGGCACGAAGCTTTTCGAGAGAAATAGCCTCAAATCGTCGATCATCTCGTCCTGTCACCGTCGTCGCTTGCAGTAGCGCATTCAAAATCGCCTCTTCCGTGGCTTCGACTGTTGCCTGAAAGAGGGGATTAAGATGAGTGTCGGCAAGATGGGTCATGACAAAGGTGGGATCACTTGGATAATGCGGGATGCTGTTCCCCGTGGAAAACGCCAGCACAAAATCCCCACTCCCATGATGCGCGATTGAGCCCGTTCGGGCCAAGCCAATCGTCGCCCGTCTGGATAGACGAACCAGTTGTCGAGCATCCAACGGGGCATCCGTGGCCACGATAATAATTATCGAACCGCTATCCTGCCGTTTTTGAGGTCCGAGATTTTTTGATTGGAGCGAAGGTGCCGTTATCATTTCTTGGGCAATCGTCTTTTCTTCGTTCTCATATAATCTGCCGACAGGGACTCCTGCCATGATAAATTCATGTCGACGCCCATGATTGGCGTTCACTAAGACTCCGACTCGGTAGCCTCCTTTTGCTGGTGAAAGGACTCGTGACGCCGTACCAATCCCGCCTTTGAATTGATAGGACACCATGCCTGTGCCCGCGCCGACCGAGCCTTCTTGGACTGGACCGCTGGCAGCATCCTCCAAAGCCTGGACAACCTCTTCCGGCGAGACATGCCGCCCCTGGCTGTCATTGAGCCGGCTATCATCACATTCGGCGACCACAGGCGTCAGCGTATCATCCGTGATACCAATGCCGGGATACTGTTTCATCATCCAACTCATCACCCCATCTGCCACGCGAGGCACATTCAAGGTATTGGTCAAGGCAATGGGATATTCCAAGAATCCAGATTCCGCGATCCATGCTAAACCGGTCATTTCCCCCGTGCCATTTAAGACAAATGCACCGGCTGGCACCTTGTGAAGCCACACATCATCTCGAGGAATAATAACCGTTGCTCCAGTCCGAACAGGCCCATGCCCGGGCTGTAAGGCTCCATGGCCTTTACTGATTGTGACATGGCCCACTTTCACTCCAGGGACATCGGTGATGGCATTCCATTCCCCAGACTCGTATTGCCCAATTGTAATCCCTAGATCTCGAACATGCGGGCGAGTTTCCGTGGCAGATTCAAAGAGAGCAGGTTCAGCAAGAACAGTAGGGAATCCACTGGGACTGAAAATGAGAACTGGCAAAAAACATGCTGTAAGGAATAAGGGAAAAAATGGCAGGCGCATAGTGTGAACGCTGGTTTCCAAGAAATGCCTTTGAGAATTTTTTTTAGTCATTCCAGAAA
>QJYE01000378.1 GCA_003235785.1 Nitrospirota bacterium | reverse complement strand
TTAATTGGTCGAGAGGCTTGCGGTTGGTTGTGTTTGCTGGGTTAGGCCGGGGTAGTCGACTCCGATGGGAGTATTGGAACAGTATCGACTCCACCATTGAATTACTTCCTGGAGAAAAGGATCTTCCGGCCCGGTAGCAAAGAGATGGCCATATAGGTATCCTGTTTGCGTATCAAATAGGATAAATATCGGCATTGAAGCGGGTTCTGGAATTGGAGAATTGTCCATGGCACGTTCGTTGAGTGATGGCCTCTCACAAGCTGTGGTGACTTGGGGAACTTGTCGGTGTATGGAAAGCATTCCTTAAGGCGGTTTTTCTCAAGGCTATGGACAAGGGCTGTCCTCTTGCGAGAAAGTAGGGGAGCAAACGACGGACTGACAGATGAAAGTGATGAAAATCATTGAAGATATTTGCTGAGACTCTTTGATTGCCCAATGAAATGTGGGGGATTGGATTGTGGGTTTGACTCCGGGATGCCGTGGGAAATCAGATTGCCAGAATGGTGAGTTGACCGAATTGTGAGGGAGGTTAGTTATGCAAACGTCAGAATCTGCTGAATCACCAGCTGGCAGGCCAGTAGCCAGAATTCTTTTGGTGGAAGATGAACCGGATGTTCGGGAAACCATCAAACTGCAACTAGAAGACGAAGGGCACGACGTCACCGAGACGGAGTCCGGATGCGACGCGCTGGCGCTGGCGGAAGCCTCGGCATTTGATATTGTCTTGACCGATGTCATGCTACCCGACCTCAATGGGATTGAGTTAGTTCAGCGGATGAATCAATTGGCAGCATGTCCGGTGATGGTGGTCATGACGGGATACGGATCTGTCGAAATGGCCGTCAATGCCATTAAAGCTGGAGCCTTTGATTTTCTCTCCAAGCCCTTCTCTGTTGATGTGTTGAGTGCCACTGTGGCTAGCGCCTTGCGAGTGAAATCGCTTCAAGATGAAAACTCGGAGCTCAAGAAGACCGTCAAAGGACAGTTCAGTTTAGGGAAGATGGTCAGCTCAAGTCAGGTGATGCAGGAAGTGTTTCGCCTCATCGATTGTGTGGCCAATACGGATAGTACGGTTCTTATTTTAGGGGAAAGCGGGACGGGCAAGGAGTTAATCGCTCAAACGATTCATAGTAACAGTACGCGTCGACGGGGAAACTTAATTCCGGTGAATTGCGGGGCTATTCCTGAAGCGTTGTTGGAAAGCGAGCTGTTTGGTCATGAAAAAGGTGCGTTTACCGGAGCCGTGGCGTCAAGAATCGGTCGATTTGAGCTGGCTTCGGGCGGGACCATTTTCTTAGACGAAATTGGAGATTTGAGTCCTCCACTTCAGGTGAAATTACTTCGTGTCCTACAAGAACGGACGTTTGAACGTGTAGGAGGAACTCGAACGTATAAGTCTGATGCACGGGTTATTGCGGCAACGAATCAAGACCTTGAGACTTTGGTCGCGGCCAAACAATTCAGAGAAGATCTGTTTTACCGACTCAATGTGGTGCCAGTTCTGGTTCCACCTTTACGCCAACGGGTGGAGGATATTCCTCTCTTGTTGCAACATTTTATGAACATGTTTAATGACCGGCGTCAAGCAGAGTTGACCGGGGTGTCTGATCAGGCCATGGCCTTACTGTGTGAGTATCCTTGGCCTGGCAATGTCCGGGAACTTGGGAATATTGTCGAGCGAATTGCAATCTTAAAACGCCGCGGTCTGATTGAACCTGAAGATTTGCCGGAAAAAATTCGGCGTCTTCCCTCTCATCATGTGTCCTCGATGCCTGCCGCCATTCCTGTAGGCGGATTGGATCTTTCCCGAGCCGTTGAAGAATTTGAAAATCGGTTGATTCTCGAAGCGTTGGAACGAACCAATTGGGTGAAAAGCAAAGCGGCCCGCCTTCTCCAAATTAACCGAACAACTCTTATTGAGAAACTGAAAAAGAAATCTCTGGCAGAAGTTGTGGCGCAACGAGCCACTCCCCCTGAAGATCTCGTAGATGCCTGACGTGTTTTCATCCTTCCCTCGCTTCTTTCCTTGCCTTCGTCTCTCCATATCCTGGCTGGTGGTACTTAGCCTAAAGTTCTGACTCCTCCGTCAACCCCTTGACGCCGGCATTTTCTTCCCGGCATCGCCTTCCATCGAAAACTTCCTTATTTTTCAGCAACATTTTCCTGCTATCTCTTCTTGCCGGGTAAAAAATACTTGGGTCTAGTTTTTGCTGAATAGGTCTCTCAGGTTGGAGATCATACGAAACGTGAGAATATTTCTCTGGGTTGTCCTTGTGGCGATCATCTGGCCAAGTACGGCCGCGGGTGGGGCATGTGACGATTTCCCATGGCACTACCCGCGAGACATGGTGATGCCAAATGTGCTTCAGGAAGGGCAGAAGGCCATGCAATCGGGGTTATTGTTGGACGCACAC
>QJYE01000473.1 GCA_003235785.1 Nitrospirota bacterium | reverse complement strand
TTCACCCCATCATTTTTCCAAGGGCTACCGTTACGATCCAGTCATTGCTATGGTGCATGATAGGGAACGCCCATTAGCGATGACCATGCTTCGCCAACTCTCAGAAGAATTCATTCTCGTCATCCATGTGGCCAAATGGCTCCTTCTGGCTGCAGGAGTAGGTGTGCTCGTCGGAACAACAAGTACCGGGTTTATCCTTTTACTCAATCTGGTTATTGATCTTGTGGCCCATGCACCCTGGGCATATGGGTTGTTGCCTTTAGGGCTGGGGCTTTCCGCTTGGATTACCTCTTCCCTGGTTCCTGAAGCCGGCGGCCAGGGTGTGGAACGCGTCATTCGAGCCATTCATCTTCACTCAGGGAAAATGCGCTGGCAGGTTGTTCCAGCCAAAATTGTGGCCACACTTCTCACGATTGGTACTGGAGGTTCTGCCGGCAATATAGGGCCTTGCGTGCAAATTGGAAGTGGGCTCTCTTCTTTTGTCGCAGATATCCTGAAATGCGATTTGTATGATCGGAAGACGTTAGTCATCTGCGGCTTAAGCGCAGGCTTTGCGTCGGTCTTTGGCGCTCCCTTGGCTGGTGCCTTGTTTGGCATTGAAGCGCTCTTTGTCGGATCCTTAGCCTATCAAGCTCTCTTTCCATCCGTAGTCGCGGCCCTGGTGGGGTATCTGACCGCTTCATTTCTCGGAATGCCTGACATGCATTTTGTCGCATCGTCTTTTCCCAATTTCGATACCAAGCTATTGATGTACGCATTAGTGGGCGGAGTGGTCTTCGGTCTCAGCTCAATGATGTTTGTGGAATGCCTCAACGGCGGGAAACGCCTTCTGTATCACTTGCCGGCTTCGCCTCCCCTTCAAGGGGCCATTGGCGGCTGCCTGCTCCTGGGAATTGGCTGGCTTGTTTCACCAGAAGTGCTGGGCTTAGGAAAAGAAACGATTCAACGAGCCCTGGAAGGAGGCACGATCATTTGGGCTTTGATTCTTGGGAAAATACTGACTACCACCTTGACGCTGAAGATGGGGGGGAGCGGGGGCATTGTTTTACCCATCTGTTTTGTTGGGGCCACCAGTGGGTCAGCCCTCGGTTGGGGCCTCGGACAAGATCCCAGCCTGTTTGCGGCCTTAGGCCTCACAGGCCTCTTGGCCGGGGCCATCAATACCCCCATCACCGCCATCCTGTTGGGCTTGGAATTTTTTGGGCTCGCAAGCGGCCCCTATCTTCTATTGAATTGCACCATCGCCTTCATGATTTCCGGCCATCGGAGCGCCATCCCCACACAACTCCTGCAATCCACAAAAGCCCCTGCCTTACAGGCTCCCATCAATCAAGAAGTCGGAGAATGGCAACAAGAGACTATCGAAGTACAGGAAAAGACAACCGAGCAGGATGGGGGAAAATAAGAAGGGGTTCGGTTAGGTTTGTTGCGAGTTTGAAGCCTCAGGATTGGGCGTCAAGTAACGCCGGACTCACCAACAAAAACTTAGAACTAACGCACGCATATTCCTCTTGAGGGTACAGGCAGCTCAAGCTCAGGATAAAGCATCTTGTTCGGTGGGACAAATGGCAATGAGGTCATGAAGTTGTAAGTTTTTGACCAGGTCGCCGACAAACCCTTGTGGTTCGATCCAGGTAATCCGCCGCTCCAGGTCTTTAAATTGTCGTGAACAGATGACTAAAAATCCCAATCCGGCGCTATCCACAAAGGTGAGCCCTTTGAGATTTAAAATGAGATGCTCGAATTCTGTGTGGCAGCATTGATTGATAATCGCCTTCACATGCCACCGGGAATGCATATCAAGCCGGCCATGGAAATCCACCACGGTGGCCCCCTGACTTCCTCGTACAATAACATCAATTGCCATAATCTTATGAATCTTATCGGCCCGTTAAGTCGAAGCTTAATGGTTTTTCTGGTGCATGTGTTTTTGCTGCGAGCAACGTGCAATCGGCCCTCAAGAACGCTCTCAACGTCCTCCCCATCTGTTTTACATCGTTTCGCTCACATAGGCCTTCTTAGTGTTTTTCTCTTTCCACTCCTGATACAATCTGAACTTCTATGCCACCTGCAATTCATCCGATTGATCTCGTCGATATTCTTCGCCGACATCATTTAACCCCCGCCATTGTGTTTTTAACTTCCCGTCGCGGATGCGACGAAGCGATCGACGCCTTTATCAATACCTCGGCCAGCGTCCCGGCCTCCCATTCTGAAGCCATTCGTACGTTTCTTGAACAATTCGCCAAGGATTTTCCTAGTATTGCCAATCATCCCCTGATTCCTGTTGTCCAAGACTACGGTGTCGCCGCCCATCATGCCGGCCATCTACCTTCCTGGAAAATGGCCATTGAAGAACTCATGCGCCAGGGCCTGTTGGATGCGGTGTTTGCCACCACCACACTCGCGGCTGGCGTTGATTTCCCTGCACGCACGGTCGTGATTAGCCAATCCAGTGTTCGCAAATCACAGGACTTTTGCGACTTGACCGTGAGTGAAATTCAGCAATTAGCCGGACGCGGAGGCCGTCGAGGGAAAGACTTTGTGGGTTTTGTGGTCGTCACGCCTTCGCCGTTTATCGACCTGGATATTTTAGGCAAAGGGCTCACCGGCCAACCAGAATCGATTGATAGCCAATTTGTCATCTCCTATCCCATGGTGTTGAACTTGCTGAGGGCCCATTCAGTTGATCAAATAGAAGGGCTGCTTGCGAAAAGCTTTGCTCAGTTTCAGCTCAATCAACGCGTCGCGGTTCATCAAGAACGCCTAGATGACCTGCACGAGCAATTACAGCCCTACGGTCCGAGGGAATGCGCGGATTGGGTGGCCCAATGGAAAGTGTTTGATCTGGCTCGCCGCCGCAAAGCCCACCGTCGGCCAATCGTCACGAATGATTCCCCCTATCTCACGGCCTGTTTGCCGTTTCTGACGCCGGGACGGCTGATTGGGTTGGCAAAAGGCCCCGCGATAATCCTTCGCCAATATCGGAGCCGTGGAACCGGCACCCCGATGTTGTCCGTGCTCCATGGCAAAGGGACCGTTGGCGAATGCCAAGCTCAACGGGTCGTGCACGTGTATGATCACGTCTATGACTTTCACCCGACACGGACGGTCCCCTGGTGTCCGCCATCTACCCTCCACCAGTTCAAACAGGCACTGGCTCAATTACCGGCCCATCCACCCACCGTGCCAATTTTTGAAGCCAACCAAGAGGCAGATGATCCCCTGTTAGCCGAGGTCTTAACAGAGGAATTCTCTTGCCCGTCTTGTCCGTCATACACCGCCTGCAAAAAAGATTTTTCTCTGGCCTCACGACTTCGACTCAAAGAACAGCAAGTCACCAAAACGATTCAAGCGTTACGCGATGGTCTCTGGCATCGTTTTCAACAAAAGGCTGATGTCTTACATAAATTTGGCTATATCACTGCCGGCTTTCAATTAACCCCCGATGGGGAATGGGCACGAATGATTCGCATTAATCACTCCCTGCTCATCACCGAACTCATTCGCATGGACGCCTTTTCCGGCATTGCCCCTGAAATGTTAGCCGGGGTCATGGCCAGCATTGCGCACGACGACGATCGGCCAAGCTCCTATATGCGACTCACCCCCGGCTTGAGTTCCGTGCTCGGGAAAGTCCGCCAAGTGGCCGACTCACTCAGAGCCTATGAACCGCCTCCGTTATTACGTTCGGACGTGGCGGCCTTAGCCGAACAATGGATTGGTCAACCGCAACTCAGTTGGGCCTCATTGGTGAAATCAACCTCAATGGCCGAAGGGGACGTCTACCGCCTGCTCGCGAGAACCTTAGAATTTCTGTCTCAAATCCATACGCTCAAAGGCACACATCCTGGCTTAGCCGATACGGCACATCTGGCGATGGGCAACATGCGGCGGGAAGTCTTGGCTGAGCTGCCCTAGGAGCCTGTCGGACTTAGGGAATCGAGAGCGAAAAAGCGGCTGAGCGAGGTCCGATTATGGCGATTTCGCCGGCCCATAATGGGACTATGATACAAGAAATCGGCATATGTAGGCACTTCTGCAGCCGATTCTTCCTAAACCCGACAGGCTCCTAGACATTCTGTAAAAAAGGACATCCATGAACGACGACGATCTCAATCGCCAACTCCAACGACTGCCCATGAAATATCTGCATCAATTAGCCAAGGGCCGGATCTCTCGCCATTTCCGACTGGGAAAACGCCGTCTGATTGAATGTATGCTGGGTCTCCCTCAGGAACACAAGATGGCCCTGGCTAGCAGCCTGGCCAATTTATCTCTTCCATCAAGGGAATCAGTGGTCAGTCCCGCCACCCCACAATCTCCGTCACCCGGTAAATCGCCGTCTCCCTTTTACAGCAAAGCGACTGCTCGGAAATCACACCACACCCAAGGCCCTTCTTCTCCCCCGATTCAACTCCCGGAACTTCTGGAGGGGATCGGTGTACCAAGCCCTATGCCCTTCGTGCCCGATGAGTGGCAACGGGAAGCCGTGGAGGCCCTTGCCCATGCAGACGTCATTGTCAGTGTCCCAACGGGAAGCGGCAAAACCTTCGTCGCCATCGAAGCCATCAAGCAAGCCATGGCTGCCAATCAAACAGTTATTTATACGTCACCGCTCAAAGCCCTCTCCAACACGAAGTACATGGAATTTTCACAACGCTTTGGACCGGACCAGGTAGGGATTCTCACAGGAGATCGCCGGGACAACATCCATGCACCACTGTTAATTATGACCACAGAAATTTTGCGAAACGTGCTCTATGATGCCGCCAGTGGAGAAATCGACCTTCGGCTTCATACATTAGGCTTAGTGATTCTTGATGAATCGCAATATTTGGCTGATCCTGAACGCGGCGTCGTCTGGGAGGAAACGCTCATTCTCTGCCCCTCTCAAACCCGCCTCCTCCTCCTCTCCGCCTCTATCGGAAATCCTCAAGAACTTGCCGAATGGCTCACCTCCATCCGCGAAATACCATGCCGGCTTATCCGACACACCAAACGATCAGTTCCGCTGCGTGGACTCTATCTTCACCCAACTGGCCAACTCGTGCCCCTCTTCGAAGCTCGCGACATTCAACAAAAAAAGGGGTATCGCTTTCATCCAGAGACCAAGCGTTTATTCAATGAATATGAAATTAAACCTTTTCGTTAGATTTCAATGACCTCACAGCAAATTCAATTAATTATTACTATCAATTTATACTTACAATTGGTACATAAGTCACACAGTGTGTGGCATAGAACAGACGCCAAAAACACGCTTTTCCGACTGGATTGATTAAAAACCCGCCTAATTTTGATCAATTGATTAAAATTCACGTTGAGTATGGTATTTGCTATAACTCTTAAAGCTTAGATAAAAAAGGACCGTGTAAAACCATGACCCATCCCCCAATCATAAAAAAAGGCATGACTTTCTTTACCATGATGGCTCTCAGCCTCATCATGGTGGGATGTCATAGCTTCCAGGCTACAAACCCTGGAGAATTGGCCCTCGAGAATCATGCCTTTATCAGCCTTTGGGATACCTACAACGAATGCCTGGCAGGGTCAGACACAGAAGAAATGCAATTGCACCTTGAGGTGTTACATTCTGCGCCGACACCCATATCTCTGAATGACTCACCCATCCCGGTCCCAACCTTCATCAAGAACCTCTCAAGCACCAGGAATTCAAGACTGGCGGTTGATCCTCGGGCCATGGCAGCTGCCTGTTCCATTCGCATTGGAGAAGTCGCGAATCAAGCAGCTGATTTTCATACCGCCCTTCGCACATTCCAGACCATCGTAGAAAATTACCCAGAACCCCAATACGCCTTCTATGTTTCCAAAGCCACTCAAGCCATTGAACAATTCGCCACAACTCGCCCGGTCTCTCTCTCTTCTCGTGATTCTTTCGTTCAGTAAACTGTCCTGCTGCACGCTCCCAAAATCTTCATCTGTGCTTCCACGTAGTGAATGCGCGACACCAGAATGCGCCGTGGGCATCACCACGAACAACGGAATAAGCCAAAGGTCCGCCCATGCTGGCGGATGATGAAGCTCTGGCCATGGTGACCTTAGACCGGTTGCTCCATGCCAGCCACGTAGTGAATATTAAAGGGCGAAGCTACCGCCTGAAGGATTGAGAGGAGACGATACGGGAACGGGCAACGCCAAGCCCGTCAGAGACATAGAAAACGGAGGCGCTCACGTAAGGGCACCAATCAAAAAATCATGAACCTCATTCGTAAGAGTTTTGGTTCGCGAACTTCGTAAAGGTTTTTTTGGTCTCAAGACAAGGGGCGAGAGGCTATCGGGCAATGAGATGGTAAGTCAAGCAATGACCCCAAATGATGACCCCAAATGAATCCGCGGATTTTTTGCCACGGTGGTTATGAGGTCAATCATTGAATTAATATAATTTTTCGTCTTTCGCAAGGTACTTCGTCCACTCTGACTTCAATTGCTCCATGATTCCCCAAGAGATGCTTCCCTTTACCATGGAGTCTTTCTTCACCAGGATTGCTTTCTAACAATATTGTTTCTAACACCATTTTAGGGCAATAGTGCTGTCCCCTTCAGGAATGGCAGAAGGCGGCAACATCTTTTTCCTGGGGATGTGCAACCCATAGCTCTCTACTCCAATGGCATGGCCGTTAAATAGGCTCGCTTCCTGAGGGCCCCTCACTTCAGAGGGGCGATATACCCGCTTGCAGGCTTCGCAACGTTAACCACTGGAGGAACGAGATGGGGGTAGAAATTCAAACTAGAGCAGCTGCTTCTTTTTTGGTTTGTTCGGCACACAGATATCGCATTGGCACATGCGACGTAGGGCAGTGTAGGAGTAGATTCCGGTGTCGTGCCCGTCACTCTATTTGAAGCGAAACGCATAACGACCGACGGGCTCAATATCTTCTAACAAGATGAGTAGCGGGATCGAATCTGGCTTCAAGCGCAATTCTCCGGTCCATTCATCAACACAACCGGCACAAGGACAATGTTGGCGCAAATATCGCACAGGATACACGCCTTTATGATTATCACTCCAGGTGATACTTAAGACTCCCTTGTCGAGCCATTCCATGTCCGTAGGCTGCAGTAACGATTCAGTCATCACCAGTTATCCTTCTTCGATCTCACCCTAGGAAACCCATTGTTCAAAGGTTGGAAGTGATTTTCCGACGACCGCATAGAAATAGGCATCCATGGCTGATTCAACCTCAAGCCGGACCGTCCCCATGGCCTTTAAGCGAGAGAGCTGTGGCAGTGATAGGCGTCGCGCTTGCTCAATAAAGGCCACGCTCCCCCTGGATAGCACCAGCATACGCCCTACGCCTCGCTGGCCGCATTCCTCACACACCATCCCTCCGAGCCTCGGTGAAAACCACTGCAACGTGCGTTGCCGCGCTGACTGCCCACATTCGGTACATGAATCCAGTTGCGGGCGAAACCCCGTATGCCCAAGTATGTGAATTTGAAACAACAGCGTCGTGAGCGCTACGTCTGTCTCCGGAGACAACGATTCCAGCCCATGCACCAGGGCCACGAACATCTCGTAATTTGGGTCACGATCCACGGTGATGGCCTCAACCATTCGCACCATCCTGGCAGCCGCAGTCATGACGGTTAAATTTTCACGAATGGCTGAAAAGCTCGCAACCAGATCAATCTGGCTGATCTGTCCTAAGGCTTCTGCTGTTTTTTGAAAGAGAGTCAACTCGACGAGGCCAAATGGTTCAAGCACCCCACCGAATCGGGTCTTCATGCGGCGGGCGCCACGCGCCACACCTCGAATTTTCCCAAGATTGGGGGAATAGACGGTGACAATTCGATCCGCATCACCCCATCGCTGGCTTCGAATAATGATGCCTCGGGTTCGTACTAACGGCATCGTAACGCTCTCATAAGATGACCCGAATCATCCTGAGATCGCAT